>NZ_NOLI01000028.1:0-66583 GCF_002245975.1 Nostoc sp. 'Peltigera membranacea cyanobiont' 213
GGTGGAGCGCCATTGGAAATAGTCAAAGATTACATTAAAGAGCAGTCAGGCGGAAAAGAATGATTGTCTACTGCGCTCCGCTCCGCAGACCGCAATAATCCCCACCGTACAGACGGATGGGGTTTTCCGCGAATCCTGATAAAAAAACTAACTCCTCACTATCCATGAGGGGTATATAATTTTGATATTTACATAATTATTTTAAATCGAACCAGCCCAAATCATTTTTAATAAGAAAGGATGGTATGTAGGTCAAGGTGCAAAAGATAGGTATAAAAAGTACGCAAAAGATATATTTTGGAACACAACCTTGATATGAATATCTACTAACAGTTTATCTGCTGTACAACTACTATATAGCTACGTAATTTCCATGAATATCTCCCTTTGGGAGTAACATAGTGAAACAGCATTGCTAAATTGTACTGTTTTACCTAATCGAGTTTTATTTCACACGTTTTGGGAATATGAGTAAACTAATTCCAGCCATCAGAGTCAAAAACTTCAGCTTATCTTACGACACTCAAAAGATAGTTGAAGGCGTGTCAATGGATATTTATCAAAACCAGGTCACGGCAATTATTGGTTCTAGTGGTTGTGGCAAGTCTACTTTTATTAAATCGTTAAATCGGATGAGTGAATTAGAAGGAGAGGTGAAAGTTGAAGGAAGAGTAGAATTTTTTGGGCAGAGTATTTATGAGCGTCGTGTGAACATCAATCGGTTACGTCGCCAAATTAGTATGGTTTTTCCCAAGCCAAATCTTTTTCCTATGAGCGTTTACGATAATGTTGCTTATGGGGTGAAATTAGTTGGATGGCATCCGAAAGTAGAATTAGATGGGGTTGTTGAATCTGCCATCAAATCTGCTGAACTTTGGGATGAAGTCAAAAATAAACTGCACAAGTCTGCTTTAGAGCTTTCTGGTGGTCAACAACAAAGATTATGTATTGCTCGTGCTTTAGCAGTCAAACCTAATGTTCTTTTGATGGATGAGCCTTGTTCGGGTCTCGATCCTATAGGTAGTATGAAAATTGAAAGTCTTATCCATAACTTGCGCTCTGAGTTGACAATTGTGATTGTTACTCACAATATGCAGCAAGTTACTCGCCTATCTGATTTTACGGCATTCTTTTGCAGTAATGAAAATCGGATTACTCAAATGGTTGAATTTGGTACTACAAATAAGATATTTACTAACCCCGTGGATTCTCGCACTCGCGACTATGTTTTTGCCCGTGTCAGTTGAAGCGTTTCTTGAATTCTAACTATTCAGAGGGCTATGACATAGTGCAGCCGGAAATTAAGGTTGAATTTAATTTCTGCTTATTTTCAATTTTTCTTATCTTGGGCAATGCAGACTGATGTTGACAGTATTTTTTGGGACTGTATACTTAAAGACAAGTATTTGCTCTAGGCCACCTGAATTACAAAATGAAATGTCCCCGGTGCGAGTCTACTTCATATCGGAAAAATGGTCGTCGGAATAACAAGCAAAATTACCTCTGTAAAAATTGTGGTAAACAATTCCTAGAACCTGGATTCTCTCGTTCCTTAGAAACTGACTTGTTTGCTAACAGCAACGGACATACTAAAGTATCTACGGCTGAAACGATGGAACTTTCTTTGGTAAAAAACCTGCCAGAAGAAAAAATCACAGAGAAAAGCCTTGGCTTTTTTAGTTTGACACTAGCTGAACAACTACTGCAAACGATATTATCGCCTGGTTGGTTAGAATCTGCTGCTTTCAGGCAATTTATCGAAAAAATTCAACAAAAACCGGAAATAAAGTATCAACTAAAAACAGGGATATCGCTTCTACTTTTGGATGCAGAAAACTTAAAACTAGATATTAATTCAGAATTATTTTTAGCTAGTATCTGCAAATATCCCCTCCAATTTAAAATGGCATTTGCTAACTGGAAAAATCCAAGTATTGGAAAGCAAGATATTGAACTATATAACCGGGGCTATCAACTTGTTCATGTGCCAGAGGGTAAGGATAGTGCTGATGCAAAAATGATCGCTTTCGGTGCTTGTATTTTACGCTCTTATCCAACAGTTAAAGAAATATTAGTCTGTTCTAGCGATGGAATTTTAATTCACCTTTGCAACGAACTCCAAAACCAAGGATTAATTGTCTATTGGGTACGTAGGCAAGGACAAACTTTACATATAGAAAACCGGAATACTGGCAAGTTAACTCATTATTCCTTAACAATGGCAACAGAAGTTCCATCTTTGGAAAAAGTGGTTGAGCAAATTCAAGATTTAATTAAAAATGAACAAGATTCAATCAATACTCGATTACACAGTTTAGCAACTATTACAAGTTTATTTCAAGAAAGATCCAATATCAATAATAAATCTAATCATAAGCAACCAGAAAGAGAGGAAATTATCCCTAATATAGATAATTTATCTGTACAATCTCTTCAAGAAGATTCTGCGGAGATCCCTAATGAAAAAACATTAGATAAATTACTATTAAAAATTATTCAAAATATACAAACAAAGTCTCCACAAACTAAATTATCTGTGTCAAAACTAGGTTCAGAGTTACAGAAAATAACAGGAGAATCTCCTAATTCAATTATTAAAAAATTAAAGTTAGGTTCCAATTTTACCAAATATTTAGAATCATCTTCCACATTTACATTAAAAATGAATGGCAAGGAATATGAGGTAATGCCGCTACTCTCCGAGTAAATAGTTTCTGGATGTTTACGTACAACCTGAGCCTGTAATTCAGTATTATGTAAACAGATGTAAATAAATATAAATATTGGAATGCAGGATAAAGTTGTCGTTATTGTCGGTGCTACTGGTGGTATTGGTTCAGCTTTAACACGCAAACTTGCGTCTACCGGAGTCAGGTTGGTATTGGCTGCGAGAGATGCAGTTCGTTTAACAACACTGGCTACTGATTTACCAGGGAAAGTTTTGACTGTTCCCACAGATATTACTGACCCCCAACAGGTAGATACTTTGATAGAAAAGACCATCGCGGCGTTTGGTCAAATCGATATTTTAGTGAATGCAGCCGGTGTAGGTATACTCAAGCCTTACAACAGCCTGGAACCCGCTGATTTAGACAAGATGCTAGATGTCAACTTAAAAGGTAGCTTTTATACTACCCAGGCGGCTGCTGAAGAGATGCAAAAGCGCAAATCTGGTCACATCTGTAATGTGGTAGGAATTCTGGGCAAGCATTCGATGGGGATGGCAGCAGCTTATTCTGCTTCTAAGTTTGGTGTTGTGGGTTTTAGCAAGTGCATGGCAGAGGAACTGAAGCGTTTTGGTATCAAGTTCACGCTATTCTACTTTGGTGGGGTAGATTCTCCTTTCTGGGATAATGTCAACCTAAAAGTAGACCGGAAAAAAATGCTCAGTCCTGAAACTGCTGCCAATGCTATTTTCTTTGCCCTTTCTGCCGAACCGCAAGCTGTGCCAATGGAAATTAACATTCAACCTGATAGTCATTTGTTCTTTTAAAGGGGGAGTGCGCCTAGATAATTCTTGCTTAGGAAGGACGTGAAAATCTAGCAAAAAAGGCAAAATTTACAGATATATAAACTGTTATGCTGGATTTTCAATATCTATGAAAATTGATCGCGTTCATTTCTATGTAGAAGATGCCAAAATGTGGCGGGATTGGTTTGTACACCATCTTGGTTTTCAATCAGTAGCCGATCGCAGCAATTCATTTCACACTTGTACAGAAGTGGTAAAAAGTGGTGCTGTTTGCTTTTTTCTATCTTCACCACTGTTGCCCACAAGCCCAGTAGCGGAGTTTTTGCGTAACTATCCCCCTGGTGTGGCAGATGTCGCTTTTGCTGTAGAAGATGTTGAAGCTGCGATCGCACTTGCTGAAAAACACGGTGCGACAATCCTCCAACCCATTCAGGAACGCCAGGTAGGTACGGCGTTCATTAAATGTGGCAAAATTGCCGCTTGGGGTGGATTGACTCATACGTTGATAGAAAGGTCATTTGCCAGTAATCATCCGTCATTGGTTTTTGACAAAGGACAAATGACAAATGACAACATTATTACTGCCATAGATCATATAGTGCTAAATGTGGCAGTTGGGGAATTGGATCGTGCCGTCGCTTGGTACGAAAATATTTTAGATTTTCAACCCCAGCAAGCATTTAAAATTAAAACCAATCGTTCTGCTTTACACAGCCAGGTGATGGTTTCGCATAACGGCAGCGTCCAATTGCCAATTAATGAACCAGCTTCCAAAAATTCTCAAATTCAGGAATTTTTAGATGTCAATCGGGGGCCAGGAGTTCAACATATTGCCTTACGGACAACTAATCTTGTCAGTGCGATCGCTAAATTTCGTGCCAGTGGTTTATCTTTACTCTCTGTTCCTCAAACCTATTACACTCAACTCAAACAGCGTCCAGGATTGCCTTTATCACTTTTAGAAATTGAGGCGATCGCGCAACAAGAAATTCTCGTAGACTGGCAAGAATATACTCCTTTAGAGGGAGGAAATAGCGCACCATTGTTACTACAAATTTTTACCCAGCCCATTTTTGAACAGCCGACATTTTTCTTTGAATTTATTGAACGCCGTTTCCAAGCTAAAGGTTTTGGCGAAGGTAACTTTCGTGCTTTATTTGAAGCCATTGAAAGCGAACAAATCAAACGCGGTACTTTGCAATGATGCCTCAGTACAAAATATAAATACGCACCGCTTACGACACAGGTAAAAGTTGGATAATTTCTCCAGGATTTATCTTAGGATATTCATGCCAAAGCAGATTGTACACGTGTAGTAAAGACTTTTTTTCAGGATCATCATCAGAATAACTTAATGCTAATTCGTAGAAGTCAGCAAAAGCTTGTTGAATTTCACAGCCTAAAAATTGCTTAACAAAACTATGTTTTCCTGTAATAATAATGAAATCTAGCTTAGTACAAATAATGACCCAATCAGGTTCTCCAGCATACAGTGCAAACCAAAAAAGTGTACATTTCCAATTAAACTCTGCAATTGCTTCAGCCGTTGCTGGAAATACGAGTGCGAGAGGGAAAGGTTCTACAGGCTCAAATGCTATTGCTACAATTTCTTGATTCCCATGTTGCAATAATGCTTGTAAGAGTTTAATTTCATCTTCTTCAGAAAAGTGATCTCCGCTTTCAGCTGGTACGGCAATCCAGTCAGCCTGCTTAATAATATTAAGTTTACTAGGCTCGACAGTACTTCCTGAACCGATTACAACTTTGTTTAGTTTTTCCCTAAGTTTAGTTACTTCTTCATTATTGAAAATAGGCTTTAAAAATTTCCATTCTTCACTCATAATTTCCCTGAAGGTAATGGTGGCTTATACTTAAGCTTTATGTGTTTTTTAGTACTTAATGGAACAACTTGTATAGTTGGAGAACCTTCCGTACTATTATTCCGAACACTGATTATTGAAATATATTGCTATATCTGGTAGTTCTTGAGCTAATTTTTGTGCCGCGCTTAAATCACGCTGTTACTCTCAAAAAATAGTAATATATCTGAGATAATTTTAATAAAAATTAACTTTTACCGCCGATGCTAAGACTGATTACTGACTTCGACGGCCCAATTATTGATGTTTCGGAACGCTACTACCGTGTTTATCAATTTTGCTTAGAGAAAACCCGTCGCCCAAACCAAGCGGTGCAAGAACTTCCGAAAGCGGAATTTTGGCAGTTAAAGCGATCGCGCGTTCCCGAAAAACAAATCGCTTTAAATTCAGGGTTAGATGAAGCCCAAGCCCAAGAATTTGCCCAACTGCGGCGGCAAACTGTACATACAGAAGCTTATTTCAACTACGATACTCTCGCGCCTGGTGCTGTGGATGCACTGCTAAAAATTCAAGAAGCCGGAATTGATTTAGCAGTTATGACCATGCGCCGAGTTCGAGAACTAGATTATGCTTTCAAAAAATACGATTTAGGGAGATTTTTCCCAGAAAATCGCTGTTATTGCCTGAGTAACGACTACGTTAAAACTCGTGATATTGAAGATAAGCCTTTATTAATGGCTAGGGCATTAAAAGAACTGCCCCCAGCTACTGATACCTGGATGGTAGGAGATACGGAAGCCGACATCACGGCAGCTAAAAATTATGATGTTAAAGTGATGGCTGTGGAATGTGGTATCCGCGATCGCACCCAATTGGAACTTTACCACCCCGACTTAATCGTTAAAGATTTTAGCGCTGCTGTAGATTTGGTCTTAAAACCTAAACACCTTGCCTAGAAAGGCTATTTAGCTGTCACAGATTGAATTAATTAATCATATAAATTAAAGCAGGAGTCAGAATAGCGATTCTGACTCCTGACTTGATTATTTAAGAAGAACACATATAAACCATGTATTCTTTATAAAAACTTGCTTACAGATAGCGGTTTACCGGAGAAAACTACTAACCAACCACAACAATATAAACGTTACTACAGTAGAGAACTGATTTGTTCCCAGACTGATGAATGATATTTGTGGTAAGAGCCAGCTAGCAACTAGTCCCCCAGCGATTAAGCCAATGATTAAACTTATCAGGGTAAACAAAACTGCTCGGCCAAATTTGCCTTCCTTGCGATTGAGGAAGTAAATACTAGTGCCTACCCCAACCACCAATGCTAACTGTAAAACCTGCTGGCCTCCCTCTGGGTAAAACAAGCTGATAGAACTCAAACCCAGAAACCAAGCTCCTGGTAAAAGTATATCCGCAGGTGTTGGCTGATCCAGCATCCGTTGCAGCCATGCAGGTGACTGCTCGCGAGGAGTTGGACTCTCTGTAGGAGGTGATTGCACTCGCAACTCTGGAAACCGGATACGTTCAGGGACTTTAATTTTACCTTCCTGGCGCATCCGTAAGCGATCCATTAAAATCGCATCGTAAGCCGCTTCAATTACTTCTAAATGCTTGGTATCGCCACCATGTTGCTCGAATAGGCGATTGCGAGCATCTTGAATTTCATCGAAGCTAGCCTCTTCTGATACCCCAAGTTTTTCGTAGGGATTTTGATCGCTCATGGGAGTTTGTTACTTCAGCCTCAGTCAGCGGCAGTTTTTTGTCGAATAAAAAAACAGCTTTAGGTTTTTTTGGTCGAAACTAAAGTCCCAACCTATTTTGTGCCCTACGAGGATAGTAGCACGTGTTAGTTTGATTTACTTTGTAATTTCAACTATAGTCACTTTAACATATCGCTATAACTCCGTGTATACCCTCATGTCGTTGTCTAATTCTGGCTCTAATCTAGAATTTGAACGGAGAGTACCTAAAATGCATAGTTTTTATGAAGAAATCTACTTTACTGTTTCACATTTGGCAACTTACAGTGCCTTAGTAGAGTTTTTTTAATTATACTGAATAATCGCTTGTGGTATATATCCGCATATCGATTTAAAATTGAAACGTTTTAAGTTGCCACCTAACTGGGATCAAGAAGGTGCTTTGGTGTCAAGAACTGTTGCGGCTAAAGTCAGAGTGCTTATATACTGTGGCTAACATAAGTTTCACGTTCTCATCGCCTACAATCTCGATCGCAGTATTTATTTTTAAACGATCGGGATTCTCATACTGTAGCCATGTAGATTCTTAGTTAGTCCTAAAGTGGCAACTGCGTTTTTACGCAACTCCTCTTGTTAATCTTACGAATTTTTGTGCAAAATAATGGTCATGGCTCCTGCCAAGATTCTTGTAGTTGACGACGACCCTGCGGTTCGGAATTTAATCCAACGCTTTTTGATTAAGCAGAACTATCAGGTGGAGGCTGCCGAAGATGGAAAGACAGCCTTAAATCTATTTGAGCAGTTTAACCCTGATTTGGTGATTCTAGATGTGAATTTACCAGATGTAACGGGGTTTAACCTCTGCCAAGAGATGCAAAGTCGTAATGGTGTTTTTGTTCTGATGTTGACTAGCCGTGCTGACGAAGCTGACAAAATTCGCGGCTTTGCCAAAGGTGCTGACGACTATCTCACCAAGCCTTTTGGGTTGGGAGAGCTAGAAGTCAGAGTCGGAGCGATTTTGAGGCGGCAGCGAGTGATAACTACTGCCGAGCAGAAACGCTTGGTATTTGAAAAACTGATGATCGATCCGGTGCGACGGGAGGTAGCACTTAATAACCAAGCAGTACCCTTAACTGCTCTGGAATTTGACTTGTTGCATTTTTTAGCAAGTCATCCAGGTCGAGTTTGGCGGCGTGCAGAACTAATCCAAGAGGTATGGGACTATGAATATGTCGGCGACCAACGGGTTGTAGATGTACATATTGGTCAAATTCGCAAGAAGATTGAAATTGATGCTAGTCAGCCAGCATTAATTCAAACTGTACGTGGCGTAGGGTATAAGTTTGAATCTCCTGCTCACCCCCAACAGTTGGAAGCCAAGTCCTGAGTTTATAGTCTAGAGTTTTTTAACTCTTGACTGTTGACTCTTGGGGTAATGATTTAGTAAAAGACAAATTTAGACAATCGAACATAGGTGGATATTGCTCAAATACAGACCAGGCTGTTATTTGAGATATTCGTTTATCTATTTAAAATAGTGGACAAGGAAGAGAGTCCACTGGAAAATATTTCTTTTGCTCTGACCGTTCTGGCAGATGTCACGATGCTTATGAAGGAGTTTGTAGGGGCGCATAGCTTGTCCATTTAACCTGAAATCGGCGGTTAGAAACCGCATCAGAGACAAAACCTTCATTTGCAGGTTTCAAAATAAGGAGCTTAATCCCCTTGTTTTCTCTCAGCACAGCGATCTGGGCTTTGTTTGTGTACCCACAAATGATTTAATGATTTTTATCTTGGCTCTAAATTGACACCAATGATAGCTATGCACCTCTATAAACGTGTTTATATCCAAAATAAAACCGCCAAAACCGCTATGTAACAAGTTTTAACAGTCAGCAATTTTAAATCTTGCACTATTACCAATTAGCTTTAGCAAGACGAGAAACTATTGGAACCTTTTTAAGATCGGAATCTACCGATCTTTTTTGTTGTAGTATTGCGCCGATATGTTTAATCGCTATTGGATCAAATCCCATTGATGGGACACGGTAAACCGTGCCCACATTCGGGTATGAGCCAAAATAACGCCCGTACCTATGGGGTGTCTAATAGATTAGCTGTTGCGGGTGAATCGATGACAGGCGTTTCTACTGAGGAGTGATGGAACAAAGTTTCCAGATAAACTCGGGCAGCACGGCGATCGCTATCTCCATTTTGGAGTAAAAACAATGATAGTGCCGCCGTCAATACCCTGTTCTCATCCCAATCAGGATGGGTTTCTAAGTAGTTTTTTAAGGATTCGTGGAGTGTTTCGGGAATTTCTGTAAAGATGCTAACCGTTGATTTCATGAGATTTTCCTCCTATGAGGATAATCAAGAGGGACAAGTTGCTTGCGGTGAAGTGGCAATCAAGCTTCCTCACCACTCTTTTGCCAGTTCGACAATCTGCGCCTACATCTGTTGGTAATATATTTTACACATTTGATGCCAACGGTTGAACGAATTACAAAAGCAAGCCGAATCATTGTGCGCCAAGAGGGGGTGGGTTTGTCAATGCTGCGAAATGTTAAAAACCATTGTATAAAAAATAAATACGAACGAAATAATCAGCACTTGAGTCTATTTTTCGTTACTTTTATTTATAAAAACTCAGTCATTGAAGTTCCTTGCCACTGTTAATTAACAATCCCCAGCCAGAGGGTAAGAAGCCTATTAGTTCGTTGTCAGCCTGTGGAAAACTGCTAAAATCCCTGTGGAAACCCTGTGGAATGATTGAGAAAAATAGCAGCCAATGATAAGAATTGCAAAAATGTCACGAAACCATGATATTTAAACTTATAAAATTATCTTCTTAATCTCGGCTATCATCGTGGCTGCCTTCGATACATCCCCAAGTCTGGATTTTTGCGTGGTACTGGCTTTACCCCGTTTTATGCCCTATCTTTTTTGTCAGCTGATTTAGTGTGATAAACCTAGAGGATAAATCACGGGTGGAGGAATCATCGGGTTATCCCGTACGTTTATGACGGCTGGTATTCCTAGTAAATAATGGAATTATACTGAAATATGCAAGAGCGTCATCTCAACAAAGCGCAAGGGCTACGACAAGCAATGCTAACTACAATGGAAAAGAGCGATCGCCATCATCTGCAAAACTGCTGACTGGCAAACTAGCTTTAACCCTCCCAAAGAAGCTTGGTGGTGTTCATTGCAACTCGAACGCAAGTCAGATAAATTTTGGAATTGGTTTGATTGGTTTTGGAGTGCCGTTTCTGTCTTTAATTTGTTAAAACTGACACTAATTTGTTAGAACTGACAAATAATTAGTTAATGTACCTAAGTTTTAAAGCGGGTGATGGGACTCGAACCCACGACGATCAACATGGGAAGATGACATTCTACCACTGAATTACACCCGCGAATTGCTGCCAGATAATTTAAATATAAGAGCAATTATACCACTATTTATAGCTGTTTTCAATTGGCTAGAATATACACTGTTTTAATAACTGCTGATGGATATTTTTATCTGATAGCTGTTCAGATTGAAAAATCTTTTTAGCTACCTAATGACAGCACTTACTATCATATTTAACTAAAGAACAATGTCCTTACCTGCCTCGGTGAAGCGAACCTCTTTTATATTCCATTGAGCATTACTAGTTAGGGTTTTGCGGAGACTGCCAAACAGAGCAAACTGTTCACAACTAGAAAGAGAAGCTAATTGCCGCTTCGACTCAGGAGATATTCGCAAATCAACTGTAGCAATGCCATTTTTGATATTGACACGATATCCAGACAAGCTAAAATCGCTTGTATCTCGTTTCTCTAAAATTTTACTTACTGCATTTTTCACAGGTTCTTCGGCTGGTATAGAAACCTTTTCGGGAATTAGTTCTTGGCACTGGGCATCACTTGTATATAGTGTGACATTAGTAGTTTTGCCAGTAACAGCTTTAGTTGATGGGGAAGGTGTCTTTTCTTTGGGATCTTTGGGAGATTCTGGACTAGGAGATTTTTCTCTCAACTGAGCTACGCTAGGAATCTGGCTAGGAGTTTGAGAAGAGACGCTATTCGTTGGTGTTGTCGGTGTTGTCGTAGGGGATGGCGTTCCGCTTTCAATATTACGAACGGTGGGGTTAGAACTACAACTGCTGAGGCTGACAAAGATTGTCGCAAAAATAAGGGGTAAAAAATATTTTTTGGGTGTGTTCATAATTTTGCTCATACATACATAAATGATGTTGTTGCTATCAACTTCAGTGTCGCTGGGATGAATTCCGTATAAAATTGTGAATCTTCGGCCAGTCTATAAAGTGTCAACCGGAAATCTGTTAAAGTCGAAGGTTACACTATACACCCAATTTAAAAAATCTCCTTTTTAAAGAGCGATATCTGACAACAAACCACTTTTAAAAAGCTTGACTATAAGAAGGACGAGTGTAGCAAAGGAAATAAGGAAATATTGACGCTAAAATATTCTAGACTTTAGTTGTTAATTCCTATTAACCCTAATTGCTAGTTTTCACTACTTTTTTGCTTGGTCAACTCCTGGACTAATAATTGTACTCCCAAAGCCAACAAACCAATTGCTACTATACCAAATATCCCGCTTCCTAAAGCAACTACACCAACAACCAAAGTCCGAACAGCAGAAGAAATCTTAATTACCAATGGATTAATTGAATGGACAGGTTTATTAGCAAAATTTGTAGCGATCGCAATCATCAGCGAATACATTGCATATCCCATTCCCCCAGAAATTACTGACCCAGTAAAACAGCGTAAGGGACTCGCTGTTGCCTGTGTTTTAGTTTCTGTTTGTGGTGCTAAATTTTGGTCACTCATACTATTTTCGATTGGGCGATTTGAAATATTCTTGTCTATTGCCTTCGCTTCATTAGCGAAAAATAATTATTTAAATAGACAATGACACTTTAATACCATGTGCGATTGTCCGAGTTACAAACAATTCCAAATCTTCATCAAGAATTGCTTCCCTGACTTGCCGCAAAACTAGTTCTGCCTGCTGTTGAGACTCAAACAGAGCAAATACTGTTGGCCCAGAACCAGACATCATTGTTCCTAAAACGCCTTCTTGATTTGCAAATACTTCTCGTAACTGCAAGACTTGGGGATAGGCTGGCAATACCACGCGCTCTAAATCATTGTGCAATTTTTGGGCAATTTCTCGCGGCTCTTTGTCCAGGATAGCTTTCACTATTGCTCCTGAATGAACTGCGTTAGCACGTGCTGCCAAGTTATAACTATCTTTAATATAAGAATGACCAAATTGCTGCCGATAGGTTTTGTATGCCCAAGGTGTGGAAACTTCTAGACTGCGGTATTTCCCCAATACCACATATATAGTATCTAAACTCGGCAAGGGAGAAAGTTGTTCGCCCCTACCTGTTGCGATCGCAGTTCCACCCGCTACACAAAAGGGGACATCTGAACCAAGTGTGCCTCCCAACTCCTCTAATTCTGACTGAGTTAATCCCAACTTCCACAGTAAATCTATCCCTACCAGCACAGCTGCTGCATTGGTCGAACCCCCAGCCAACCCAGCCGCTACAGGAATCTGCTTATTGACGGTAATCTCCACACCCCCATATTTGGCAAAGGCTTCGGGAAATTGCTTTACCATTAATTCTGCTGCCCGGTATGCCAGATTGCTTTTATCTGTCGGTACTTGTGGGTGGTTGCAGTGAACGCGAATGCTGTCAGTGGTGATAGAACGCACATCAATTTGGTCTGCAAGTCCAATACTTTGAAGTATCATGGCCAACTCGTGATAGCCATCGGGGCGATCGCCAATGATTTCCAGATACAAGTTGATTTTAGCAGGGGCAATTAGGCTGTAGGAACGCATTTTATAAGAATGGGGAATGGGGGAATGGGGAATTGGAAATTGGGAATGTCCCCTATTCCTTGCTGCCCACTCCTAGTTCATTTGCTAGAATTACCCATTGCTGAACGCTGATATCTTCGGCTCTGGCTTGGGGATTTATTTTTAATTGTTCCAGTAAGTGGCTCAAGCGATCGCGTTCTATAACAGATTGCAAATTATTTCGTAACATTTTGCGCTTGGCACCAAACCCCAATTTTAAGAAAGTTTCAAACTGTCGGGGATTCAGTGCTGGTATTTCTATTTTTCGGGGGCGCAATCGCACCACTGCTGAATCGACTTTTGGCGGTGGATGGAATGCGGCGGCTGGAACGGTGCAAATTAACTCACACTCGGCCAAATACTGGACCCGCACGCTCAACGCCCCAAAGGTTTTTGACCCTGGTTTAGCATACAATCTTTCTGCGACTTCTTTTTGTACCAACAACACTATTGAGTCAAATGGTTCGGGGTTGGGGTTGGCGATCGTCCCCAGTAGTTTTTCAATGATTGGCCCTGTAATGTTGTAGGGAATATTGGCTACTACTTTATTTGGCTTTTGGAAATTGGGAAAGGCTACCAAATAAGATGGTAAATCTAGGGTGAGAAAATCGCCTTGCAGCAATAAGAAATTTTCAGTCTTACCCAGTTGTTTTGACAACAGGTGGCATAAGTCGCGGTCTATTTCAACTGCAATCAGAGATTGAACTAAGGGCAACAAACGACGAGTTAGAATGCCGGTTCCGGGGCCAATTTCTAGGACGCGTTCGCCCTTGGCGGAGCCATCGCTTTCTCTACACTCTGCTGCTCGAATAATTGCGTCGAGTGCCTTTTCACTTTTGAGCCAATGTTGAGCAAAGACCTTACGCGGTCGGATCATCTGTATTTATTGCCTAGTCTAGTTTTTCGCTTTTTCTCAAAAACTTATTATAAATTGTGAAATCCGTCTACAGCGCTAGACTCACTGTAACGGATTTTGAACGGGTCGGGAATGTTGAAAAATCGCTAAAAGGAGAATATTGTGGAGGCTTTAGCAAGTTCAACAGCTGAAATTTCAGAAACTTTGAATCTAGCGAAGCAAAATCTGAAGTAGTTCATGAATTTTCTGCGGTAGGAACGCTGCATAATTTGGATTGAGGGAGCAAAATAGAAAACATGACAATTGAATCCGATTCCCCTAATCTACCAACCCCAGAACCAGTTCCTGAAAACGACTTGCAACCGGATGACTTTGAGGGTAGTTCAACTGAGAAAAACTTAACCTCAGAAGTACTAGCGGTGATTGGATCTTTACAATCTCCGCAACATACAATTGCTATACAACAAGCCCGTTCCGACTTCAAGCAACCCATTACCAATCAATTCACAGTAAAACCGAGGGCATTGCTAATTACTCTAATAGCGATCGCCATCACCTTCATCGGAATTATCTTCAATAACTGGATCGTCGGCATTATTGGAACGCTGATAGCTTTGTTGTTATCTTTAGCGATATTATTGCCTTGGTTCCAAGAAGTTTTAAACGAGTGGTTTTCACCCCAAGAGCGCACCCTGTTTGTGGCGTTTTTGGGACTAATAGTGGCGATCGTTGGCTTGATTCGGTTCACAGGTGTAGGCGATCGCTTACTTGTTTTAGGACGCAAAATTAACTGGGATATTGCTGGAACCCTAGCAGATTGGTTTGGTGCTTTGGGACAAATTCTCATCGCTATCATTGCCGTTTACGTGGCTTGGCGACAATATGTAATTTCCAAAGACTTGACAATTCAGCAAAATATGCTGACGATTCAGCAAAATATTATCACCCAGCAACAGACAATTGATTCCTATTTCCAAGGCATTTCAGACTTAGTATTAGATGAAGAAGGATTATTAGAAGATTGGCCTCAAGAAAGAGCGATCGCTGAAGGACGCACTGCGGCAATTTTAAGTAGTGTCGATGGTAGTGGTAAAGCGAAAATTCTCCGCTTTCTCTCACGTTCGAAGTTGCTATCACCCTTAAAACGCGATCGGCTATTAGGTCGAGCCATTCTTGATGGGACTGGCGGATATGCAGAAGACCGCCTGGAAGGTTTGCGTGTCATCGATTTAGGCGTAATGTTAGCCGCAGCAGACCTTTCGGGTACTGATTTACGTTGGACTGACCTCAGCGAAGCTAATCTTGTCCGTGCTAACCTGATCGCTTGTGACTTAGTAAAAGCCAACCTCTCCCGCACAATTTTATATAGTGCTAATCTCAGTGATGCCGATATCAACGGCATTCGTCTATTCTACGGTGTAGTAGATAAAGCATCGCCCCGCAGTCGGACTGAACCACCAGATTATGAAACCGGCGAACAAACTGGCGCTGTGGTGGAAAATGCTGATTTCAGCAATGTGCAACGGATGTCTGAGGCTGCGCGTTGCTACTGTTGCAGTTGGGGTGGCGAAAAAACGAGAGCTACTATCCCTGGTGGTTGTGAAGGTATTCCAAATAGGTTGGGAAGATAGTTATAAAAAATTAGTTAGCCGCATTAAAAATCTGCTGTGCAGTTAAATTTAATTGAGGAAAAGTAGGTGATGAAATCGCGGTGTTACCTTGAAATGATATCATTTGATATTCACCATCAACTAATTCGCATATAAAGATAGTAGGTTGTTTGGGATTGCCGATGAACTTTCTTGCACCCAATGCAGCATAATCAGCAATCCAATATTCGGGAATTCCCATTTCTTCATAATCCCTAAGTTTATTGTAGTAATCATCTCGCCAGTTGCTTGAAACAACCTCAATAACTATTGGAACCGATGCTGCTTGGCTTACTGTTGACTGTTTTTGAAAAAGCGGTTCATTGTCGAGATTATCAAGATTTAGCAGCAACACATCAGGCGAATAAGCGGATTCGGCAGAAGGAGTTTTGATCGATACAGTTTTGGGTATAGTGTAGCGAAGATTCAGGCGATCGAACTCGACAGTTAGCTTATGGGCTATGAATCCTACAACTTTTTCATGCGAACCGGTTGGGGGTGGCATTTCAATAATTACTCCTTTGTGCAATTCATAGCGTTTTCCATCATTGGGATACCATTCAATAAATTCATTGAAGGTGAGTAATTTTGGCAATACTTGGGTCATAATCTTACATCCATGCTTTACTTTTTAACCTTCAGGTAGAGTCAGGATTTCAACGCCATCTTCAGTTACAGCTAAGGTATGCTCGCATTGAGCAGAAAGCTTGCGATCGCGCGTTACCGCAGTCCACTTATCGCTGAGAACTTCGACTTCGTAAGTACCTTCATTGATCATTGGCTCAATAGTAAAAACCATCCCCGGTCTGAGACGTTTACCCTTACCGCGTGTGCCATAATGCGGAACATCCGGCGCAGTGTGAAAAATATTACTGATGCCGTGTCCAACGAAATCTCGCACTACAGAAAAGCCTTGTCCTTCAGCATATTCTTGAATAGCTGCACCAATATCGCCAATGCGTCCCCCAGGTTTAACTTCAGCAATCCCCAGGCGCAAACACTCCTCTGTCACCTCTACCAGCTTCCTCGTTTTTGCCGAAGGTGTGCCAACAAAGAAGGTCTTGGATGTATCGCCGTGATAACCTTCAACAATGGGCGTTACATCAATATTAATAATGTCACCTTCTTTGAGAATCTGCTTGGCATTGGGAATGCCATGACAAATTACCTCATTTACACTAGTGCAAATCGATTTGGGATAACCCTTATAGCCAAGGGGTGCGCTTTTTGCTCCATGCGCTTGCGTCCAACGTTCGGCTTCATCATTTAGTTCCAGAGTGCTAACCCCTGGTTTGACAAACGGTTCGAGATGCTGGAGAAGTTTGGCTGCTAAACGCCCAGCTTGACGCATTTTCTCTATTTCTCGTTGGGATAAAATAACAATTAGTTCAGTTTTCATTAACTTTTATCTAGATATCTTTCATAAACATAGTTAACCCTGTCTGTGCAGCCCTTTGGGCTGCATCAGCAACCTTTAAGGTATATAAGCTCTCCTCTGGGGTAACGTACAAAGGAGTACCATCAAAAAGATGGTCTAACACCATACTTGTGTCTTTGGCAAACAAACCCCGGCGAGGGCCAACCTCTATAGTTGTTGTTTCCCCTGGCTGGATGAAAATTCCTGTGTCGCCATCAAAAATTAAACCACCCTTTTCCCCATGAACTTCAAACTTGCGTTCTGATTGCCAAATATTTTCGCCTTTGCCATAAACTACTTGGGCCAAAAGTCCGCTGTTAAAGCAGAGTTGACTAGTACAAAAACAGGTTTGGTAATATTCTGGTTCTATTTCCCAATATCGCTGGTGACAGTTAACAGTAAATACTTTACCAAATAAATCGGTGAGGCGATGTAGGCGAGACAGCGCCCCAATTAAGGGAAAGCCGAATAACTCGTGGTTATAAGTCCATTTGCGAGGTGCAGGATTTTGGGGGTTGATGGTGCTGTAGCGGACATAAAATACTTCACCAATTTTGGCTAAGTTTTGCTTCAAGGCTTGATGCAAACCACCCAAAAGTTCTAAATGTTCTACGTGCAGGAGTTTTTGTTGTGTTTTGGCTAAGGCAATCAGTTCCTCTGCTTCGACTACATCTAACGAAAGGGGATATTCTATAATTACGTGTTTGCCGTTGGTAAGTGCTGCACGAGCGATCGCCCCATGATCTCGATTCACAGTGCAAATTACCACCAAGTCTACATCTTCACGCCTTACTAGCTCTTGCCAAGAACTCAACGCTTCAATTTGGTACTCTTTGACAAAGGCTTCTGTTTTTTCTGCGGTATGACCAACAGCTGCAATTAACTGCGATCGCTCATCATGGAGCAATGCCTCAGCCCGGAACTTTGCCGCATACCCAGTACCTACCAAACCTACACGCACTCTTGCTTTTTCCAAAGCTGCTCCTGAATTATACACAATCCTGATATATAAAAATTTGGCACAAACCCATTATCTTACGTGCTTACAAATAGATTTTTTTTCGTCTTTAAATTCTCGGAGTTTTTGGAGGAAATTTTTTGATTTCAAACTTTTTCAAATCTCTCCATTTTCTTGACAAAATTCTTGTCTTATGAATGAAAATTCATTTGGCAAATTTAGATAATATCAAATTTAATCATAGTTCTTTAGCTAAAAGATAGTTTTTTATTATCACAGCCCGACTATGGCAGTAAATACATAAATAAAACTTATTGGGATTAAGCAACTAAATTTCATTACTAATCGGGTTCAATTTCCAGTTACATCGTTTAATTTTTCTCGTAGTATCAGAATTGAAGCAAATATAAACTAGCGGCTAATTCTCCAGAACAGCCGCGACCTTTGCCTTAAGATAACTTATACTGCCGTTCACAAAAGAGAGGATTACTCAATGCCAAGTTATAAAGTGACACTAATCAATGAGGCTGAAGGGCTGAACACAACCCTTGACGTTGAGGACGATACCTATATTCTAGACGCTGCTGAAGAAGCTGGTATTGACCTGCCCTACTCTTGCCGCGCTGGTGCTTGCTCGACCTGTGCAGGTAAACTCGTATCAGGTACCGTCGATCAAGGCGATCAGTCATTCTTAGATGACGATCAAATCGAAGCTGGATATGTACTGACCTGTGTTGCTTACCCAACTTCTAATCTGACAATCGAAACTCACAAAGAAGAAGAACTCTATTAAGAGCAAAACTAAATAGCCAAAAACCTATTTCAATTGGTGATTATAGTTGCTCAACTTCTTAACTGAGCGATCGCCGAAAGTCTGAATCATAGAAGACTAAACACCAAGTTGTGTGTGCCTCTTAAAGCCACTTTGACAAAAAGCCTGGGATTTACTATTAAGCAGGAACACCAAATTTACTGTGTTCCTGCTTAATTTTTTGTTTTCCTTTTATTAATTCCTGATTCCTACCTAAAGATAGATGCAACTTAAATGGCGATTAGCTTAAGGTTTAATCTCTTTATTAAGAACTCGAATCTCAGTACCAGGATAGTAGAATTGAAGAATTTTTGGACTTGACCAACCTAATTTTGCTAGATTTTGAGCGCCAGTTTGACTTAAGCCAACTCCATGTCCTAATCCACCACCAATAAAAGCGTATCCCCACAGTTCAGCTTTGCCCTTATTCAGAGGTTCTAGGTAAAAAAGCGTACTTGTAGGAGCAGCAAAGGCACTGCGAACTTCGTCTTTGTGGAGAGTAAAGGTACTTTTATCAGTTTTAACTGCGAGTTCAAGGATGCGTCCGCTCTGGCTTCGCTTCACTACTGCCATAGCCTGAATTGTCTTAAATTTGGCATGGGGACTGTTTTTCACCTGCAAAAACTTCTGCAAGTCCTTGATGATATCCTTTAAAGAGGTTTCCTTATGCCAACGAAACGCATCCCACTTGCTCTCATTAAATCCTTGTTGGATATTAATAAATTTCTGGAAGTTCTTTTCATCTGCCAAACTCTGCTTAGACAAGTCCCAAAAATTAGTCGCAGCATCTAGTACAGGGCGCAGATAGGGACGATCGTCGCCATTCCAGACATCGCTGAAGGAAGCAGTAACGCCACCTGTGGTGGAGGAATACAGGGCATCTACTAGTTCGTTTTTATAAGTTACTACCTTACCTCTGGTGGAAGCGATCGCTCGATCTGTTTTAGCAGCCGCTCCATTTAGCCCATAATAAACTTGGCAGTGAGTATCGGCACACAACTGGTAGTTATCTGCGGCAAACCTGCGTAAATTTCTTAAAGCATAAGTCCGGGCGAGAATTGCTTGGGCTTCCAGTGCCGCAGTTGGTGCATCCGTACCTATTTCGTAAGGCACAACCCCACGTAAATAAGTTTCTAAGGGGACTTGGTTAACTAGAGTGTATGTGCCATAGGCATTTGGCTGCAAATTCAGTTGCCCAGCATAAAGACGAGCATTTTCTGGTTTTTCGCTTTTATTCACCCGAATCAAGTTTTTATCAGTGCTGATTTCTAAATCATTTGGGCTATAGCGTTTACCATCTACCACCCAACTAACTTGCGGCACTTGTTTTAAGACTTTAGTATCAAGATATACTTTTTCTTTAGTAGAAGCTTGGATGTTCTGCAAAAGCAAGCGTCGCAGTAAAGGAGTGCTATAAACATCTCGTTTAGCCCAAACCTGCCAGCGTTCTGGCTGGGCTATTTCCACTTCTATTCCCTGAGAACGCCATTTGTTAGCACTATCTTCTGCCGTTTCAAAAGTGCGGTATGTGCCTAAAACTACCATTTCTTCAACATCTGGCTGGGGTAAAGCTTGCATGACTGTTTCCAGCTTTACGGGGTTCTTTGTTACCAGGGTTTGCTGCTTGTTGCCCGCTTGAAATTTTAGCTTTAAGCGATCGCCTTTTGTGGGTTCCAGTTGCAGTTTGGCTGTGGGTTGTGAGCCAAATCGCTGCACAATCCCAATTTTCAATTCCATATCCTGGATATTGCTCTCAGGCCCTGATGCAGCAGTCAGCCCCAATAGACAAAATGTTGTTAGCACAGTGTGGGAAAAACGCCAAAACGAAAATTTCATGGCTATCTGATAGCATTCGCACAGCGTCTCGTAGAGAAGCGGTAGTAAGTAATCCTTCGCGTTGGCGGAGCCTCTTCTCGTAGAAAGCCTCTTTTGCCCCTTAATGCGGCGTTGGAGCTGATTTTCCAATTGCTTTGCAGCGCGGTCTTTTTGTCGCATGAGTGCCCCAATGATACCATTACCAGTTTTGCCCCAAATATACATTGCAAAACGAAGTCATAACGACTATGATTTATTTAAAGGTACAAAACAGAACTAGTTGGATAAACTCCTTATGGTAAGAGTCCAAGAAATTCCATTAAATCAGATAAAACGACCATTGCCCCGTGTAAACGATCCAAATAAAGTACAAGCCTTAATGGAATCGATTGCGGAGATTGGGCAACAAGAACCTATTGATGTCCTAGAAGTAGATGGACAATATTATGGCTTTTCTGGTTGCCATCGGTATGAAGCTTGCCAGCGTTTAGGCAAAGAAACCGTTTTAGCCAGAGTCCGTAAAGCACCCCGCAGCGTTTTAAAGATGCACTTGGCATAGATAATAGGCATGGGGCATGGGGAATGAGAAATGGGGACTTAATTTTCTTGCCAATGCCCAATTCCCAATGCCGAATTTCCAATCCCCAATTACATATAACCTAATTAGGAGAAAATTATGTCATCGAAAGTAACAGTCAAAAATGTAAATATCGGCATTGACGAGGCTAGTAGGGCTAAAATTGCCGAGGGTTTATCTCGTCTGTTGGCTGACACTTATACACTGTATCTGAAAACTCATAATTTCCATTGGAATGTAACGGGGCCGATGTTCCAAACCTTACATTTGATGTTTGAAACCCAGTATACAGAATTAGCCTTAGCAGTTGATTTAATAGCCGAGAGAATTAGAGCGCTTGGCTATCCCGCACCAGGAACCTACAGCGAATATGCCAAACTGAGTTCGATTCCAGAAACACTCGGAGTTCCCAAAGCTGTGGACATGATCCGCTTATTAGTGGAAGGACAAGAAGCCGTAGTCAGAACTGCACGGTCTATTTTCCCCGTCACAGAGGAAGTTAACGACGAACCTACTGCCGATTTATTAACTCAACGGATGCAAGTACACGAAAAGACAGCTTGGATGTTGAGAAGCTTACTGGAAGAATAGGGACTAGTACCGCAAGGCAGAATTCAAAATTAATGCAGCGTAAGCGTTTCGTTGATTTTGAATGGTCTGTTTATTTCCGGCGTGTTGTAAGCTAATCGGCATTTAAATTGCATAATCAGGGCGCTCATGTTGCCTACCCCACAAGATATTGAGCAAATTTGAATATGCAAGTTAGATGTGTTTTAGCTTACTAGGGTGTGTTTTCAAACTATAACCACAATTGAAAACACGCCCTAGCATTCAGCTAAACTTGCGATCGGAAAAGCGTAGGCGTAGCCCGTCGTTCGCGTAGCGTCTCGCAGAGAAGACATCGCTCTCATCAATGGCTAATCCGTTATTACCTTCGGCGGGTATAAGATATTTTGCTGTTTCTGTATTTGTCCGATCTGTTGGAGAATTGAAATCAGAATTACTAGAACTAGCGATAGTTTCTGATGTCAGATATTTTACTGTTTCTGCGTGGATGCCTAGCACCTTGTCGTTAGACATCCCCTGACTCAGTAGAGAACTAACATCATAGTTATTAAAACTAGAAATTGTCTGTGACGTGAGATTATTGGCCGTTTGTCCATAGATGCGTAGCAGGTTGTTATCAGAAATCACCTGCCTTGCTAGAGAACTGACATTAGAAAGATTTAAACTAGGGTTTGTAATTTGTGTACTATTTCCTGCGGTATTTGCAATTGCTTGATTCACTAGAGAACTGGCATTAGAAAGATTTAAACTAGAGTTTGTAGTTTGTGTACTATTTTCTGCGGTTTCTGCGATAATCTGACGGACTTGGGCATCAGTCAAATTGTGGTTAGCACTAAGCATCAGAGCAACTACACCAGCAACGTGGGGAGTCGCCATAGAAGTACCGCTATAAGTGGCATATTGGTTATTTGGAACCGATGAATAAACCTTAACTCCTGGGGCTGTGACGTAAGTGATTTTATTCGTTCCAGAACGGTTAGAGAAGTCGGCCAAATTGTTATTGCTATCTACTGCTCCAACGGCAATTCCCGACTTGGATGCATAGCGGGCAGGATAACCTGGTGATGAGTCACCATCATTACCTGCTGCCATGACGACAATCACTCCTTTGCTGCTGGCATATTTAATAGCTGACTCCAGAGTACTGTTGGAAGATGGGCCTCCTAAACTGAGGTTAATCACATTCGCTCCATTATCCACAGCGTAGTGAATGCCTTTAGATATGGAACTATAGGAACCAGAGCCAGAGTCATTCAACACTTTGACGGGCATAATCTTGGCATCATAAGCAATACCAGTGACACCGTAGCTATTATTTTCTCCTGCGATCGTACCAGAAACATGAGTGCCATGACCGTTTTTATCTAGGATGTTGTTGTTTTTATCAGCAAAGTTCCAGCCGGAAACATCATCAACATAGCCATTACCATCATCATCTATACCGTTACCTGGAATTTCCTTAGTATTCGTCCAGATATTATTTTTTAAATCCTCGTGGTTGTAGTCAACCCCAGTGTCTAAAACAGCAACAACGACTCCCTTACCTGTATATCCGTGTGCCCAAACTTCCGGTGCTTTAATGAGGTCTGCGCCCCAATTATTACCGCCAAGATCGGGAACATCAGCAAAGGTATTCTGACCAGCAGCTTTAGCTACTGCTGCTGCTGCATTAATTAAGCCATAGCCGTTGGTGGAGTTATAACTTTCCGTGCTAAAAGCATTAGTCGTAGGGTCACTATTATTTAGCAACTGCACATCAGAATCGCCTGAGTTGTAGCTACTACGTCCGCTTAAGTTGAGGCTAGAGTCATCCTTAGTATTAAATGTATCTAATGAAGAGGTTGAAGTAAATTTTAAGCTTTTATTAGTAGAAAAAAAATTGTTATTCGTCTTATCATTGAGCATAATTTTTTCTCAAAATCAGCAATGTTTTTTTTACAGCTAAAACATTAAAACTTCTGCAAAACAAAAATTTTAATGTGTAAATTAGCCGTCTTGTTAATAATTACTATGAAATCTAATAATAAAATGCTAATTTTATTACCAAAAAATATTATGAGAATCGTGTTTTTTCTGAAGAGCTACACTGATTTTCACATATTTAAAATATGCTTAATTATGAAATAAGCGGCAGAAGGAGTGGCGTTTGCTGGTCATTCTGCCGCTTATATAGGACTCATATTTGATTTTTGAAATACACGTAGGGTGTGTTATGCCGTAGGCTTAACGCACCACCCTTTATGTTTTGGTGCGTTACGGAAGCCGTAACACACCCTACACATACTTAGATTTTTTCAGAAATCAAATACTAGTCCTATAGTAATTCTATTTTACTTTTGCTCAACCACACTTAAGGGATTGTTCTATGCCAAGCTATTTGCTGCTGTCGTTGTGACAATCTGACGCACTTGGGCATTACTTAGACCTTTTTTAGCACTGAGCATCAAAGCTATTACCCCAGCAACGTGAGGAGCCGCCATAGATGTTCCGTCTTCAAAACCATACTTATTACCCGGAAGTGTCGAATAGATACCGATTAATTGATGCCCATCTTCTCCAACTAGATCCAGGTCGCCTTCAAAGTATGCTCCTGGAGCTGTAACGTATGTAAGTGGGGTTGTTCCTGCCCTGTTGGAGAAGTCGGCCAATGTCTTATTATAGTAGGCTGCTCCAACAGCAAGCCCCCATTGGTCAGCATAGCGAGCTGGATAGATTGGTGCTGTCCCGCCGTCATTACCTGCTGCTGAGACGACAAATACCCCTTTGCTGGCAGCATATTGAATAGCTGACTGTTCATCGCTGTTAGGAGAAGAGCTACCTAAGCTGAGGTTAATGACATTAGCTCCATTATCCACTGCGTAACGAATAGCCTTGACAACTGCTTGACTATTAATAGATTCATCAGAGGGACTGCTACCCCCAGTTTTCAGTGCCATAATTTTGGCATTATAGGCAATCCCAGTAACACCAAAGTTATTTTTTACAGCAGCAATAGTACCAGCTACATGAGTGCCATGACCATTTTTATCTAAGGGGTTGTTGTTGTTGTCTAAGAAATTCCAACCGTTGACATCATCGATGTAACCATTGCCATCATCATCTTTGCCGTTGCCAGCAATTTCCTTGGTATTTTTCCAAATATTACTGTTCAAGTCAGGGTGATTGTAATCTACCCCAGTATCTATGACAGCTACAATAACGCCCTGACCTGTGTATCCCTTTGCCCAGACTTCCGGTGCTTTAATTGCGTCGGCTCCCCAATTATCACCACCCAAGTCAGGCACATCAGCAAAGGTACTCTGACCTAAAGCTTTTGCTACTGCTGCTGCGGCATTAATTAAGCCATAACCTGTAGTTGAGTTAAATCCGCCACCATTGACAGGATTCAAAGTAATTTGTGTGGTGATGTAAACACCGTTGTTACTTTCATTGCTTTCAGCAACATTTCCCGGCCCATCGGCTTTCAATATCAGGTAGTATTTGCCAGCACTAATTGTAGGAGCAAGCGTAATAGAAGTGGAGCGAGAAATAACAGCAGAAGGTGTCAGACTTGCACTCCCCTCAATTTCAGTCCCTAAGCTGATATCATCATCACCAAATGTTGTATCTCGTGAAAGATAAAAACTTGTCTTACTCGCCCCAGCACTGCCATTACCTTGGTTTTTCAGTTGATAATTAACTAGGAGTGTAGTACCAATAGCAGCACTACTAGCAGATGTAGTATTTTGGATGACCAAATCTGGTGCAGTAATTGTAATTGCTTTGGTAACAACGTTGTTGTTTTCATTACTTTCTCTCAAAGACCCAGAGCCATCGGCTTGTAATAGCAGATAGTAATTACCAGTGGTAATGGTGCTAGAAATGGACAAAGATGTAGATTCTGAACTTATGGTAGAGGGTGCAAGGTCGTTCAAGTTATTAACGAAGTCAGAACCTAAATAGACATCATCATTACTGAGGCTTCCATCTTTGGAAAGATAAAAGTATGTAGAGTTAATACTAGCTTTGCCATTACCTTGGTTTTTCACCTGATAGCTGAGTGTGATTGAAGTGCCGATGTTAGCGCTAGCAGGAGCAGAAGGATTTTGTATTAATAAGTCTGGTGCAGCGATCGTAATTGCTTTGGCAGTGACGTTGTTGCTTTCATTACTTTCAAAAATCTCGTCATTGCCATCGGCTTGTAATAGCAGATAGTAGTTTCCAAAAGTGGTACTACTGCTGAGTACGAAAAAGTCAGATTCTGAGCTATAGTAACCACCACCCAATCCAGAATAGAAGTAGTTCTGGTTAGAGGCTAAGAGTGTGTCATCGTTGCTCAAAGCGGCATCTTTAGACAAATAAAACTTTGTTGTACTTGTACCAGCAGTTGCAGTACCTTGATTTGCCAGTTGATAATTGACTGCGATTAAGCTACCGGGGTCAACAAGACTAGGAGCCGAAACATTTTGGATGATTAAGTCTGGTTTGGGGCCATTAATAGCGATCGCTCGGCTGACAATATTATTAGTTTCGTTACTTTCGCCAATATTGCCATTAGCATCGGCTTGATACAACAGATAATAGTTACCTGCGGCGATCGCATTGTTGATAATCAGCGATGCTGTCTCTGAGCTAGTAGCACCTGCGGCTATGGCGTTAACGGTATCAGAGCCGAGCAACGTATCATCATTACTAAAAGCGTTATCCCTGGATAGATAAAACTTGGTGGTAGTTGCAACAGCACCACCAATACCTTGGTTTTTCACCTGATAGCTGAGTTGAATGGTGCCACCAACGGCGGTTGTACTGGGAGCTACAGCGTTTTGGATTATTAAGTCTGCTTGGGTAATTGCGATCGCTTTACTAGCAAAGTTGTTAGTTTCATTGCTCTCAACCGCATTCCCTGCACCATCAGCTTGATAGAGTAAGTAATAGTTACCTGTGGCGATCGCATTGTTAATGATGACTGATGCTGTCTCTGAGCTAGTAGCACCTGCGGCAATAGCGTTAACTCCATCGGAGCCTAACAACACATCATCATTACTAAAAGCGGTATCTTTGGATAGATAAAACTTGGTAGTAGTTGCAACAGCACCACCAACACCTTGGTTTTTAACTTGATAGCTCAGTTGAATGGTGCCACCAACGGATGCTGTACTAGGGGCTGAGGTATTTTGAACTATCAGGTCTGATTTTGGCGCTGGAGTAATGGTGATTGCGCCGGCAATACCGTTGTTAGTTTCATTGCTTTCGGCAACATTCCCATCACCATCGGCTACATAAGCTAGGTAATAATTCCCAGCAGTGATGTTACTGCCAAGGGTCAGCGTGGTTGACTCAGAACTATAATTACCCGCAGCAATGCCGCTAACGTAGTCATAGCCCAAGTACACATCTTCATTGCCGATATTTAAATCTTGGGAGAGATAAAACTTGGTGTTGCTAGCAACAGCACTAGCATTGCCTTGGTTTTTGATTTGATAGTTCAGTTGAATGCTACTTCCAGCCGCCGCAGAACTGGGATTTGAGGTATTTTGTACTATCAGGTCTGGTTTAGTAATATTAATTACGTCAGCAACAGCGTTGTTGTTTTCGTTGCTTTCGGCAACATAGTTATAGCCATCGGCTTGATACACCAGATAATAGCTACCTGCGGCAACGCTATTACTGATGGTGAGTGTGGTTGACTCTGACCGATAGTAACCAGATAAAATGTTATCAACGTAGTCATCACCTAAGAATATATCTTCACTTCCTAAAGAGAGATCCTGAGACAGATAAAACTTGGTATAACTATAACCAGCACTGGCATTGCCTTGGTTTTCAATTTCATAGCTTAGTTGAATTGTACTGCCAGCTGCGGCAGAACTGGGAGGCGAAACAGTACGTGCTATCAGGTCTGGTTGAATAGCTGCGATCGCTTGAGTATCATTTTTGTTGCTTTTGCTGCTCTTTAAAGCATAATTATCCGTATAATTTTTAGATCGAAAAGTGTCAATTTCTGTAGAAGTGTAACTACTGCGATCGCTCGATCTAAAACTATTTACATCACTCAGACTGGAGCTAGAGGAATTATTAGATATTTCTGACGATCTAAAGCTAATTTTTATACCAGAACTTTCATTAATAGAGTTACGGTCTTTGGTAAAAAACATTAGTAATTTCACCTCGTATATTCAAGTAAATTTGCACGAAAAAAAGTACTCAAATCCAGATATATAAGGGATTGAGCCGGAAAATATTTCTTTGTAAGACAAGTGCTACAAATACACTTAACTATAAGATTGCGTAATTAGCAAGTAAAATTACAGTTTTCTGCATACTTAAGAAATTCAAAAGGCGAATAGAGCAGAACTCCATTCGCCAAAGGCTATCTTTAAGCCGATTTTCAGGGTATCAAGTAAGCACAAGTTAAAAGCTTGTTACAGCTACTAGTACCGCAAGGCGGAATTCGTAATTCGTAATTCGTAATTCGTAATTCAGATTGCGTAAGGGTTCTAGACATTTCCAATGGTTGGTTTATTTCCGCCGTGTTGTACTAGATATTTGCTTGCTGCCGTTGATATAGTGACCAATACAAACCCTTTTGCTGCAATAACTCTGAGTGAGTACCACGTTCAGCAATTACGCCTTGCTCTAATACCAAAATCAAATCGGCGCGTTTGAGGGGGGCAAAGCGGTGAGCAATCAAGAACACGGTACGGTTAGCGGAAACTTTTTGCAGGTTTTGTAGTACTTGTTGTTCAGTTTCACTATCCAAAGCGCTGGTAGCTTCATCCAAAACTAAAATCGGCGCTTGGGAAAGAAATAACCTTGCGAGGGCAATACGTTGTCTTTGTCCCCCAGATAAAGCTGTACCGCGTTCACCCACATTTGTTTCGTAACCATAAGGTAATTGACTGATAAAGTCGTGTGCTACTGCTAGTCTTGCCGCCTCTACTACTTGCTCTGCGGTAATATCGGGAGTGCCGAGAGTGATATTTTCCAAAATGGAACCGTTGAATAAAAAGTCTTCTTGGAGAACTACACTAACTTGTTGCCGCAGTGAGGCTAAATCGGCACTTTTTATATCAAAACCATCAATAAGGATGCGTCCTGATTCAATTTGATAGAGGCGTTGCAATAGTTTAGACAGGGTACTTTTCCCAGAACCGCTACGTCCGACAATGCCAACAAATTGGCCTGGTTCGGCATTAAAAGAGATTCCCCGCAGAATTGCTTCAAAGTTAGGCCGGTAGCGGAAAAATACTTGCTCGAAGGTGACTTGTCCTTTCAGGGGTGGTAAAACTAGACCGGTTCCCAGTTCAGCTTCTGGAGCAACGTTGAGAATATCACCAATGCGATCTACAGAAAGTAGCACTTGTTGGAGGGTTTGCCATAACTGTACTAAGCGCAAAAGCGGGCCTGTTACTCTGCCAGATAGCATTTGAAAAGCAACTAGCTGTCCAATTGTCAGCTTTTGTTCGATGACTAATTTGGCTCCAAACCAGAGAATCAGCATGGTAGAAAAATTGGTGAGAAAGTCACCGATATTGCTGCTGATATTGGAGGTAGTAGAAGCTTTAAAACCTGTGCGAATGAAGCGAGCAAATAAGCCTTCCCAGCGATCGCGGGCGACTGGTTCTGCTGCATGGGCTTTAACTGAATGAATCCCGGTGATTGTCTCTACTAGAAAGGATTGACTATCAGCACTCCGGTTAAAGGTTTCGTTCAGCCAGTTACGCAGAATTGGTGTTGCAACTATCGTCAAAGTCGCAAACAGTGGCAATACTGCTAAAGCCACAAAGGTAAGCGGGATATTATAGTAAAACATCAATGCTAGATAGACCACAGCAAAGATGCTATCTAGAATCACAGTTAATGCTGTACCTGTGAGAAACTGACGAATTTGTTCGAGTTCCTGGACTCGTGCTACTGTGTCTCCGACGCGCCGCGACTCAAAATAAGCCAAAGGCAGCCGCATCAGATGGCGAAATAGCTGTGCTGATAAACTTAAATCTAGACGACGGGCTGTATGGGTAAAGATGAATAGGCGCAGGATGCCAAGTACAGACTCAAAGATGGCTACGCATAAAAGTGCGATCGCCATGACATCAAGAGTCGGCAAACTCCCCTGCACCATCACTTTATCAATGACGACTTGGGTAATTAGCGGTGTTGTTAACCCCAAAAGCTGCAAGGTAAAAGATGCTAACAACACTTCTGTTAGCAATCCCTTATATTTCCAAACTGCTGGAGTGAACCAACTGAGGTTAAACTTTTCTTGCTGGGATATGAGTTCTACTTGCCACAATCGCCCATCCCACGATGCCTCAACTATCGACTGCGGTAAGCTTTCACAAATGCGATCGGGATTTAGAGGGTTAGCGATAATTAAGCGATCGCCTTTAACTCCATAAGCTACCACCCAAGATGGACTCTGCGGAGAGTCAGAATTCCACAACAGTAAAGCTGGAAATGATAGCTGTCGCAACTCTCCCCAACTCACTTGTAACCGCCGCAACGATAACCCTAGCTTTTCTCCTGCTTCTACAACCTGTTTTGGGCGTTGTCCTCTGAGTTGACGCTGCACCCATTCCAGTTGCACAGAATTTTCTAACTGTTGCGCCACCATTGTTAAACAGGCAGCAGCTGTATTCCAACTGGCAACAAACGGATAATTTGAGACGATTAAATTGGCGGCTGGGAGTCCTCTTTGGGGTTGGAGGCTGTGAGGGCTGGAAGTCCCCTCTGAAGCTGGCGCGAGTGAAGGAGTGGAAGAGAAGGAAAATGTCTCTCTTTCTCCCTCCATATTCACCGGTAACACTTGCCAAAATTCTTTAATTTGTGGGTTAGAAAATTCTGTCCACAGGGCTGAATCCCAAGATACTACTATTACTTCTTTGCTAGCAGCTACAGCTTTAAAATCCGCAGACAGCTTTTGTAAATCACCAAACCAATCCCCCACATCTAGGGCGGCTATTGGTTTGCCAATGCCCTCTTCCCGTAAGCGAACTTTTCCAGCCACAATTAAGAATTGGTAACGCCCAACATCGTTTGACCAAATTTTTTCTCCCAAACGATATTGACGAGTTTGGCACTCATTTTCTAATTGAGATTTTTGTTCGGGAGTTAGCCAGCATAGTGGTGGCTGACTCCAAGGCAAAGAAGCTAGCACTTTTAATCGTAAAGATTCATTATCCAGAATATTTAACTCACTTGTAACTTGACTGTCAGTTTTTGAATTTTCTCTGCTAGCCATTTTTCAAATAACTCATTTTGTAATGCAAGATTTAGTTGAGTATCTTCTAAAGATGCTGGCAGAAATTGTTCTACTCGAAACAAACCATAAGGGCCTTCTCCTTGAGGAGAGTCTTTGCCAACGATTTCTATTGGTCCTACCAATTGTCCAGGACTGGCTACGTCAATAGCTGACCGTAATATATCCGGCATACTTCCCCGGCTGACGATTCCCATCATGCCGTTCACTATTCGGTCATCTGAAAGTGAATACTCTTTAGCTAGTTGCTCAAAACTACCTCCTTCTTCAATTTGGGTGTGGAGTTCGTCTGCCAATTCTCGATTATTAACAACAATCCGGGAAAGTACCACCCGATCCAAAAAAATTTTGCGTTCAATAAAATATTCTTGGAGTTTTGTCTCCGTCACTACAGCTTTCAGCTTCTCTAACTTGTAACCAAAAGTAACCGATGTGTGAAAGGTAGCGTAATCTGTGTTATTAGTCTTTAACCATTCTTGAAAACTTTGGGGATCGGTGAGTTGATTTTTCAGTCTAAAATCAATAATTGCCTGTTCAGTTATTGCGGTGCCAATCTCAATATCGTTTCGCGTTCGGATTTCTTCCTCAATTACGTACTGACGGAGAATATCCCCAATGAACTGCCCCAATTTTCCAGAGGCTTGTAGGTATTTTACTGCTGACTCAATAGAAATTATTTTGTCATTAATTGTCAAAAACGATAAAGATTCCATGAATTAATTATGTGAAAATGGTTAAACACTTATAGGACTTTTAAATTAAATCATATAAAAATCATCTGGTTGTTGATGAATAAATATGATAAAGATTCCATAAACTAATTGTATGAAAATGGTCAAAAAATTATATAGCTAGAAAATACAATAATTTCCCATGATTATGTTTACAGTCTAGCGGGGACAAAACAGGATTGAAAATATCAGAGGTAGTGCAGTAGAGAAAAATTCAGGAGTCAGGATAGCGTAGTGTAAAGCCTGCGGCGTAGCATTCCGACTTCTGAGTTTTTCTTCAACATCACCGATCTAGTTAATGATATTTACCCATGTCCAGGCAAGTAGCACAGCCGCGATCGCACCGATTAATGTATTAAAAATATTTACTACTTCATTGGTCAGCCAATTATACTTAGATTGCAGTGTTGCCCCAATCACACTTTCTAAGTTAGTGGCAATAAATGATGCCAGTATACACCAAGCGACTCCTAATAGATCGATTAAACCAACTCCCCAACCAACAAATGCGATCGCAACAGAAGCCACAATCCCAGCTAAAGTTCCCTCTAAGCTTACCGCTCCTTCTGTACCGCGAGGCACTGGTTTGAGTGTGGTAATCAAAAAGGTGCTTTTACCATAAGCTTTACCAACTTCACTGGCAGTAGTATCAGCCAGTTTGGTACTGAAACTCGCTACATAGCCTAGTAATAATAGGGACTGGGGATTAGGGACTAGGGATTGGGGACTAGGTACAAGAAATCCCGAATTTATTATCCCTACTCCCAAGGCACACAGCGCCCCAGTCAAAGCCGAACCCCAGACATTCTCTGGCCCCCTTGCCCCAGAACGCTTTTCGGCAATTCCTTCAGCCTCTTTCTCTGCCATCCCGATGCGGGTAACGCCAGAACCAACCAGAAAATAGAACATTACTACTACATATCCTTGCCAGCCTAGAGTTACCCAAATTAGGATGGCTAGAAACCACGCATGAAATGAACCAGCAGGGGTAAGCAGCTTTTTCGGAGCAATCCAAGCTAAACCCAATAAAATTGTGTTTAATACTACTGCCACTAACCAGGGATTAACAGAATCAATTAAGGATGACATCAGCAAATCATGAGTAATTTTGTCTGAACATCAACAGAATAGCGAATTTGTCTACTTATTGCTTAATTTCTGAAACCTCTTCAGCTAAAGTAATATATTTGTATTACTAACTAAATTGCATAAGCATCATCTGAAAGCTGAGTGTAAAATTACAAACAACGTTTTACATATACACTGCAATATTGACTAAAGAACGAGGATTAAACAAAATGCAAAACTTTTGTTTACTTGGGTGGACTCTTCTAGTAAAAGATCCAAAGCACTTTATTATGGATTGTGCGTTAAGTTCCCAACACACCATCCATAATAAAGTTGTAAGCAATTAAATCTACGTTCCTGAGTGTGTGCCTATGCAAACATAAATTAGTATACCTGCCTGCACAAGAGAAAGGAGTCACCCCAAAATAATTAGGTATAAATTATGTAAATGTAAGGCGAAGTCCTTAGCCACAAGGTGCAGTGACTGAAGTTGTACTCAGTTCCTTGTTTAGTTATAAAGATAAAGAATATAAGTTATTGTCAATTAAAACTGTGTTCAACTTGACCACAATCAAAACTTAACAGAATCAATTGTAGATAGTATCAACTACTGAATATTTTTCCCACAATCTATGAGCCAAACTTTATTCCATCTTGCTTTCCCTGTGACTGACATTTCCCAAACAAAAGCATATTACGTGGATGGCTTGGGCTGCATTCCTGGTCGTGAAAACCATCATGCCCTAATTCTCAATCTCTATGGTCATCAGCTAGTGGCTCACGTCACAAAAGAACCCTTGATACCGCAAAAGAGTATCTATCCCAGACACTTTGGGCTAATTTTTACTCAAGAACGTGACTGGCAAGACTTACTAGAAAGGGCACAACAACAACAGCTACTTTTTCATGAAGAAACCAAAAATCGCTTTGTCGGTTCTCCTCTTGAGCATCGCACTTTCTTTTTAGAAGATCCCTTTTATAACCTTATGGAGTTCAAGTATTATCGTCACCCAGAGGCTATTTTTGGGAGTTACGAACATACGCAAATTGGGGATAGGATTTAAGTAATTCGTAATTCGTAATTCGTAATTCGTAATTCGTAATTCGTAATTCGTAATTCGTAATTCGTAATTCGTAATTACGGGCATTTGTGAACTATTGGCTGGGACAATCATCAAATCATAAGGTGTCCAGATAGATGTAAAATCTAGCTGCCCCAAGATTACAGCATCAGAATTTAAATCCTTGAGAAAAATGCTGTTAGGGCGCATTTGTACGCAACCAGGACGCTGGGAAGCATAAGCTACCACAGTTCCATGATGGGGTGATGAGATTGTGATAAACCTCTGCACGCGGTTAATTCCTTCCAGTCGCTGGATATAATAACGGCTGACAATTCCTCCCATGCTGAAGCCTACTAAATCTAGGCGCTGTTCTGGCGCAAAGGTGGCTGCAACATAATCGGCTACCTGCTTTGCCAATTTATCTAGACCCACATCACCATTATTAGGAACCAGATCCAGAGAATATACAGACCAACCCTGTAATCCTAAGTAACCCGCCATTTTATGGAAAACTGCCCCCGTATCATCAATGCCGTGTACTAATAACACGGGATTGCGCTGCTGATTTTCAGTATTCATCTCTAAAATCTGGCTGAATTAAGTCTGTAAAAAATGTAACTGAGTACTGTTGCTATCTGCCAACAGTCTATGACACTCCTCCCACTGGTTAAAAGTAAACCGCTTACTTTTCTCCAATCAATAATTTTCAAAGGAAGGAGTGTTAATTTTTATAAAGCTTGCTTTCAGAATCTTGCTCTTAGTTACAGTAAAATTTAATAATTAGTTCTCGGTGTATACAGGTCGCAAGTGCTTGCATAAAGAACATTTGCCCTATAGTTTTACTACAATGTTGATTAAGCATAAACCTATAAGGGTTGTCACCAAAATGAGGTGACGCAAGGCAGAAAATGTTACATTTTTTCGTAATTTTTAACAATTACGGTCGAGTTCCAAAATATAACAGGCAGGAGTAATTGTAATGGATTTTATCAAAAAGTTATTTTCAGGTATTCTCGGTTTCATAACTGGGTTGTTACCAGGGAAGAAGAAAAGCAACGGCTACTTCTTAGAATTGGACGAAGCCAAAGATGCTGCCAAAGATGTTGCTAAAGAAGTAGCATCGAACGCGAAGAAAGTAGCGGAGACAGTTACATCAAGTGCTAAGAAAGTAACGACAGCAATTACATCAGAAGCACCAACCCAATCCAAGCCAGATTCATTGAACGGAACAAAAACCGCCGCACAGAAGGGTAAAGCAAAATCAGCTAAAAATCCCAAACCAGCTGATGTTACGCTAGTCCAGACTGCTGAGGGTCTTAAAGTTGAACCCGGCAAAAATGCAAAAGCCGCAGCAGCCAAAGTCCTCAAAGAGGAGCCAAAAGAAACAACCTTTGCACCTAAATATCTCTCTCCTTCGGTTACTAGCTCAAATGGCCGTCGCCGTCCAGGAGCTAATATGAGTGCTTACCTAGATATGGCACGTCAGATCAAAACGTCTAAATAATTTATAGAGGCCGTAAATTTACGGTCTCTATAGATTAAACTTGAACGTGCAAGGTTAAGATAACTTTGCCAGTTGTAGATGAAGGAACTCTCCAAAGTAGGAGCGATCGCTTAATTTTCTCCACTACAACTGCATCTTTTACGGTTGAGGCTTTTTCATCCAAAAGTACCCCTCCGACTCGACCTTTATTAACGCTGAACTCAAAGACAATTTCACCACTGAAGCCAGAAGGCAAATTTAGTTGTTGCAGATGTTGGGTTAGGTCAGCAATCTCTATATCATCCAAGCCTGTGACGCTGATAACCTCTAACTGATGATGGTTGATGGCTGCGTCTGATATTTCATCTTGTTCCATTTCCTCGGAATCAAAGCTCAAAGAGATACCGACTTCTTTGGCTACTGGAGATGGTGGCGATCGCCTTTTGCGGAGAAAATCTGGAGCTTCTGCTGATGGTGATGGCATTGAGAGTGATATCTTAGGCGCAAAACCACCAGGCGGAGGACTGCCAAATACTCCTTGATAACTAACGGCTTCCGGCATTTCCACCGGTACTTGCATAGATATATATTCGCTTCCTGGTTCAACCCGCACGTCATCGCTGACAGCAACGAAAGCAGTGTATTGAGAAAGCAGTTGATAAGTTAAGGCTGTTTCTGTAACCGCTTCTACACCAGCTTTAGTTTCAAAACTTACCATTTGATTCATCAAATCCTTGATGCAAGCGCGTCCCCATAACTGCGCTACAGCAATATTTCCTATTTCTTCAAATTTGAGTTTAAACGTTTTTTCGTACTGCTTACCGCCCGCAGCGATGCCGGAGATTTGCAGATTACCTCCGACTCTATCCTGTTTGCGACCAAATAAAACTAATGGTTGTTCGCAAAATAAATCAGGCGCTATGGCTGGGTAAATCACAGGCGATTCTGTGTCACCGTGCCAAGAGATTTGAATATTTGTGAGTACCGGGTTGTTAATTTGCCTGTAAAACTTTTCGGCAACTTCTTCTGTGGGTTCATCATGACGAATAATTTGAGATATTCCCCGGCCAATTTCGGCGATACGATTCAGTAAAAAACGGTTAACTGAACTACCAACACCAAAACTGTAAAGGCGATTTCCTGGTTGTAGATGCTGTTGCACCTCTGCCAAAATTTCATTTTCGTTGCCGATGTAGCCATCGGTTAAGAGGACAACACTACGTAATCTTCCGATTGGTGTGGGAAAATTTATGGCTGTACGAATGCCACTGAGCATTTCTGTGCTGCTATCAGCTTGTAAATTGTTAATGTAAGCGATCGCTTTAGCACGATTTTCTGCTGTATTCGGCAGAGGTTTTGGCGATAACTGCCTGACTGTATCGGAAAAATCGATAATTGTAAAAGTATCGTTGGGATTCAACCCATTGATAAATCGCCGCATCAATTCCTGACACTTCCATAACGGATCGCCAGATTGCGAACCGGAAGTATCCACCAAAAATACGACATCTTTGGCGACAATCTCATCAGGGGAATATTCCAAAGCTGGAATTAGATAAATTGCAAAGTGTCCGCCGCGATCGTCGGTTTGAGTTAATACTGTGGATTGAGTTTCTTGTCCAGAAACTTGATAGCGGAGAATTAAATCTTTGTTGGGAATTCTATCTTCTCCGGCTAATTGAACTCGCACAATTTCACCTGAGTGTTCAATTTTTAATTGATGTGAAGGAGAACGTACTTCAGAAATTGGTAAACCCGCGCTAATTTCTACCGTGACATTAATATTGTGACGCGATCGCATTCCGTCTGGAACTACAGGCGGTGTAATGCGGGAAGCATCAGGAACTTTATCTGTGTCACCGCTACCATCTATCGGCGTTCCAGGAATATATCTTGGCCCCACCACCATCGGAAAAACAAATTCGTAGTTTCCCGCCTCAAATTTTAAACTTTCGGTGTAACGAATTGTGACATCAATTTGTTCGCCAGGTTTGATGTTAGCGAGAGATTGGGTAAAGATGTTATCTCGTTCTTGTTCAAGAAGTCCAGCAGTGCGCCCTTCTTGTTTTGCTTTTTCGTAGATGGCTACAGCTTCTTCACGTTTTTTTATATTACCTTTGATGGTGCGATCGCCTATTTTAATTTCCATGTCATCCACCGCCGCCTCATCGGGTAACGGAAAGACATATACTGCTTCTAAAGGCTCCGTAAAGGGATTCTCAAAGCTTTGAATCACCTCAACTCTTGACAAGTTACCTGCAATTTTTGCTAAAACTTCCGTATGTTTGAGCGGAAAAACTAGCTGTTCTCCTTCAGAAGATTCAACATACAAACCCCCTAACTGTTGGTTTTTAGAACTTACTATATTCATAGGTTTTATTGTTGATTTAACCAAGTTTCTAAATCAGCGACACTAGAAAAGTCTAGTAATGCTTCTCCTAGATTCTCTAATTGTTCAATAGATAATCCTTTAATTCTCTCGATTAATGATGAATTAATTTCCCCAATCTGGCGATTGAGTAAGCGGAGAACTAAACGTTGTTCTCCTGACTGTATAGCTTGTTCTCTATCTCTTTGATAAAGTGGTTCTAGTCGCATAATTAACTCCCGATCATCTTCTTCTAATTGTTGATTTACTTTCAAGTTTTCGCGTAAGTTGTAAACTAATTCGAGTGTTGCTTTCTGGTAAGGATGATTTAATGGTAACGCTTGCAACTCGACAATCGCTTGTGACTGCACACTTCCCCTTCCCAAAAGCCTCAACCACAAAGTCTCCGGTGTTTGCGGTAGTTGATGTATCGCCACAATTGCTGTCCGCAAGGCATCTGGCAGAAAATGTACTCCTGATAACCAACCTGCTTTTTCAATAGTTCCAAAGCTAGACAATCTAGTTTCAGATACGGTAGGTGTAAGAACCCACAACTTAGGAATTTCTGAGTCTTGAACTTTGGTTTTATTTGCTTTAGCTTCTCGTCGCACGAGAGCCTTTATTTCTAATAATTTGAGAATACAGTCGCATATTTCATCAGTAGAAGCAGGATTGCGGAAGGGTTCCAATATTGCCGGATGTTCAGCAAATCTTCCTAGTAAACCCAGTATTTGCAAATTAGAGTTTTGCTCTTTAGAAGGAGTGAATAAAACATCTATTTCTTTAATCTCTCCTGAGACTTTCTCTGATGATTTGACCTCTCCGTAATTTTTTAGTAATTCTTCTAGATAGTCTTTGGCGAATTTGTCATGGATAAAGCGGGTCATCTTATAGTTATCTACTAATTATTTAACAAACACCAGTCCACTATATAAATGAAAAGCTGAGTCCCAATTGCTCTGTTCCCTGCGAAACAAATGAACATGAGACTTGATATTACCCAGCATTTCTGTTTGATCTAATGTTGTATCTGCAAAAGGTGTAAAATCTGACCAAATTTTTACTTGAGGTAATTGCCGATCGATCCAACTCGATAAACTATTCCAATTAATTCTGATTGTATTTTGGCTAGTTTGAGGAATGATTTCTAAACCTTGCTGGAATTCATAGCCGTTATCATCAAAACGGAGAATGCAACGCCTACCAGGTAGGTGTAAATCACAAAACTGGGCATAGTCTTGTGTTTGAGTTTTCCATTCCAGTTTACGGTGAGCATCAACATCTATAACTTGTTCAAAAATTGGCAATAGTCCCACTACTTTTGCTGTAACTTCTGACCAGTCAAAGGTGAGAGAACCGAGTTGATTTGTGTCATTAAGGCAAACAACAGTAGCTTGTGGAGTAGATTCTTGAAAATGTTTGACTTGATAAACTTGAATTTGCTGAATTTGAGCTATTGTTGCCCAAAAGCAAGGAATGCCAGCCTGCTGTAATTGTTTGCCATAAAATTGTAGTTCTCCTACTTGTCCAGTCCGATACAACCTCCAGCCACGACTTGGCAGTAATAGCCTTGCAGTGTAGGGATCTAACTGCATAATCTGGGCGAATTTTCGAGATGCTTCTGTTTTTAGTTCGTTACTGAGTGGCTCTAAAACTAGTACGCCGATTTCGGTATTATTCGGTTCAGATTTTGCTTGGGAAATGGCTCTTTGTCTTTCTTCAAGCTCAATTTCTTGTAATCGTTGCAAACCTTGACGTGCTAGGCTCACTATTTTGGTATTTGTTGTATTTCGCAGCAGTTGGCGATAAACTTTTTCTGCATCCTGATATTTTCTAGATACTTCATGCAACCGACCATGATAAAACTGCACCCAAGGATTGTCTGGCGATTCTAATAGCAGCTGTTTGAGTAATTTGGCAGCTGTTTGATAGTCTTTATGGTCAAAAGCGATCGCAACTTGCTCAATCATCACTTACTTTAAATACACGTTGGAGTGATGTCTCGCGCAAAAGTAATTTTGCGTGAGCTATAAATCATTTATACTTCACAACTTGCGGTAATCAAGGATAATGCTACTACTGGGGCTGTCACTGCTCTCAGGATGCGGCGACCAAGGGAAACAGGTTGAAATCCAACTGACTTCGCATTCTCAATTTCTTGTGTTGTCCATCCTCCCTCTGGCCCAGTAGCAATAACAATCGTTTCTTGTCCTTTGTGCTGTAAGCAATCTTTTAAATGGGGAAACTCACCACGCGCTTCACAGATATACTGCTGGCTATTTGCGAATGACAGATGACCAATGACTAATGACAAACCCGTATTAAAAGCAACAGGTTCTAAAATTGTTGGTACAAAAGAGCGCTCTGATTGTTCGGCGGCTTCTGTTGCGATGCGCCGCCAACGTTCGAGCTTTTGAGGACTAGGATGAAGTAAGGTGCGATCGCTCAATACTGGTGCAATACAAGTTACTCCCAACTCTGTACAACATCGCACCACTTCATCAAATCCATTACCTTTAGGTAACGCCACCATTAACGTAATTGATATAGGTAATTCTGTTTCCACCAAAAGCGGCTCTAAAACCTCAGCTTGCTCCCCTGCTAGCTGCGACAACCACCATTTTCCCTCACCATCCATTGCAATAAAGCGATCGCCTTCACGCAAACGCAACACCCGCCCTAAATAGTGTTGCTGTTCTTTTGTAAGTAAAATTTGCCCTTGTTGAAATTGGGAGGGTGCGATCGCAATTCTTTGCAGTTGAGACATTTTTCTTAATAAACTATTGCTCTGCTGTAGACATCTGTTGTCTAACCCAAGTACGGAAAGCGCGAGTTGCTGCTATTTGTCCAATTTTCTTGCTTTCTTGGATAAATCGCGGAATCTCTGTCACCAACACAGGCGCAAAAGTTGGACTGCGATCGCTTTGCGAATATTGTCCACTGTTAAGGGTGTAGATTCTCAACACATTTCCGTTATACCGCCAAAATTCTGGGACTCCCATTGAAGCATAAAGAGCCAACTTATCTATTTTGGATCTGGAATATTCTACTTCTAGTACCAAATCTGGTGGTGGATATGTACTCAGGTCAATATTTTCTTTGTTACGGACTAACAATTCATTTTGAATATAGTAGCTACTATCAGGCTCGGCTCCTCGTTCTAAATCGTCTCGCGTCATAGTCAACGAGCCAGCGCTTTTAACTTCTAAACCAAACTCTTCACACAGCACAAGAACAAAACTTTCAATTAGACGGTTTGAATTTTCGTGTGCCATTAACGGGGTGATAATTTCTACAATTCCGTTGTCATAAGCTAGCCTTTTATTTCGTTCAGATCCCATATCTGCCAGGATAGCTTTGAATGTCTGCCAGCTAATGTTTTGCAGCACATCCCTAGTTTCTGCAAATTTTGCTGTCGTTACCATAGTTCCGTTTTCCTGTGGATGTCTTACCTAACTACATTAGGATTTACACAAGATAGACACAGATAAATTCATCTGTGTCTATCTGTAGTTTAATTATCTTCAATTTTTCGGCTTAGGAAAGATTCTGGAAGTAAACTTCTAGCGCTTCAGTCACTAACTGAGTCATCGGCTTACCTTGACTTTCTGCTACGTCCTTCAACTTGCTATAAACCTCTTCTTTCAAGTTCACCCGATGGCGCGATTTGTTTGCACCATTGGCTGCTTGGGGTTCGTAGGTGGCACTAAATTCGCGGATGGCATCAAAACCAACGCGATCGCAAAAATCACCAAAGCTTTCCTTTGATTTCCGAGATTTCTTAAAGTAAACAAAAATCGGTTCTAGGAAGCTTTCTAAATCATTATGGTGCAGCTTTTCTGTGTAAGGTTGCGCCAATCGAGTCTGATTTGGCGAACCCCCTAACCATAATTGGTAAGATTCTGGAGCGCTACCGACAAAAGCCAATTCTGCCAAGTAAGGACGAGCGCAACCGTTAGGGCATCCTGTCATCCTTACCACAAAATGCTCTTTTTGTAAACCTAATTTATCTAATAGAGCGCGAATTTGCTCCAAAATACCTGGTATTGCCCGTTCTGATTCTGTGATTGCCAAACCGCACGTGGGCAAAGCCGGACAAGCCATTGCATACCGTACTAAAGGTTCGATTTTACTGGGGTCATCTCCAACACCGTGACGGCTGAGAATATCTTGAATGGCTTCCTTGCTATCTGGTTCGATATCGTAAAAAATCACATTGTGGTTGGATGTGAGGCGGATGGGTAAGTTAAACTGCTCGACAATTTCCCGCAAAGCAGTTTTCAGTTGAAACGAACCTTCATCCTTAATTCGACCATTGTCAATGGAAATTCCTAAAAATAGCTTGCCATCACCTTGTTCATTCCAGCCGAGGAAGTCGTGAAATTTAAACTCTGGCAGTGGTTTGGAGGCTTCGATTGGTTTGCCAAAATATTCTTCAACTTGGGTGCGGAATTTATCTACACCCCAATCGTTGATTAGATATTTTAATCTGGCATGACGACGATCGGTGCGATCGCCATAATCTCTCTGAGTAGCAACAATCGCTTTCACTACGTTATAAACGTCATCTTTCGTAACATAACCGATGGGGTCTGCTAACCTAGCGAAAGTTTCTTCTTTACCGTGTGTCCGCCCTAAGCCGCCACCAGCAAAAATATTAAATCCTTCTAATTGTTTCTTCTTATTGGTAATTACTACCAACGTCAAGTCTTGGGAATACAAATCTACCGAATTATCCCCTGGTACAGTCACGCAAATTTTGAACTTGCGAGGCATATAGTGAGTGCCATAAATCGGTTCTTCGTTGTCATGAATAATTGTGCCATTCCCATTGCGTTGTCGCGCTGCCTTCACCTCTGGGTTTTCCTCAGCACTAATTGCCTTTTCCCCATCTAGCCAAATTTCATAATAAGCGCCTGTTTGTGCTGACAACAAATCAGCAATATTCTGAGCATACTCCCAAGCATACTGATACTCTGGGCGATTCTTAAAGGGGGCTGGTGGAGCCATGACGTTGCGGTTGATGTCACCGCAAGCTCCCAAAGTCGAACCCAGATTCTTGACAATTGTGGCGATTGATGATTTTAGATTCTTCTTTAAAATACCATGCAGTTGGAAACCTTGACGGGTAGTTGCTCGTAACGTGTGGTTGCCATACTCATCAGCGATTTTATCTAAAGCCAGATACAGCTGCGGCGGTACTAAACCACCAGGATTTTTTGTCCGCAGCATAAACTGGTAATCTTTTTCCTGTCCCTTGGTGCGGTTGTCGCGGTTATCTTGCTGATAAGAACCGTGAAACTTCAAAAGCTGCACCGCATTTTCGGTAAAATGGGTAGTATCTTCAAGAATCTCAGTTGCTACAGGTTCACGCAAAAAATTACTATTTTCCTTGATTCCTTCTACTTTGGAAGGCTTACGGCTAGCGATTGGGGAAGGAGCAGATTTAACCATTAGACTTGTATAGGATTCTCAATAAAGCATTAGGTAGACACCGAATCAGCACCCTTCGGCTACTTTATCCCCGGTAATCCGGCCGGAATAATGAGGAATGATTTAATTTTACCACGGCAAAAGCCGGCTTTGTCAGTGATGTAACACTTAACAAAACCAGCCTTTGGGAGTAGTGAGTTTTTAGTGCTAAGTCCTGAGTACTTAAATAAAGTATAGAGTGACTGAGGACTCAATAATTTTTTATTTGAAGCGATAGCCAAGACCACCATTGATGGTGACAGCAGAAGCATCGCTATTTTGGTAAGCACCAAGTCCTACTTTAGCGTTAGTGTAGACGAGAAAATTGTTAGCAACTTCCGATTCAACACCAGCACCTACTACTACTGAATCTCTGTTACCTATAGGGGTTGGTGAGCCATCTTTTTCTACAAAAGAATAACCACCAGTTAAATAGGCGTTAGTTCTATTAGCGATAGGCACATCCACAGAAAGTTCTGGGATGATAGCACTTGTCTTATCACTCCAGAGAACATTACCGCGTGCAGAAAATGGCGTATTTCCTAATTTTGCGCGGCCTGTGACATTACCACCAAATGTAGCAGCATCGTTGATACCTTGTCCGCCACTCGTAACGCCAGCTGCAACACCAGCACCAATATAACTAGCGTCAGTACCCTTTTTGGTTTCAGCAGACGCTTGACCAGCTGATAGAACAAAAGGAGCAACTATTAAGGAAGACAATGCAGAAATTGTGATGAAAGACTTGAGTAAGCGTTTCATAGTTTTTACCAAAATTTGTATTTTTTACTTGTATATTCTTTGTCGAAAATCGTTTGCTAATGTTCCAAATGTTTCCCTAATTTTATTACATCCATGTTGCTATTAATGCATAAGATTGAGAGGTTAACTATCCTTGAGAATAATAACCAAGCTGTTATAATTACATTCAATGTCTTTTAATATGGGTTCTTTGTTCCAAAGATAGACGCTTTTAAAACTGGCACAATATTTGGAACTTAAACTATATCGGAATAGTGGAAATAAAATACTCGATTAACATTTTTTGCCAAGCTTTTCACAGAGGATGAAAAACTCGGCTGTAGCATCTGTTGCAACAAGCTATAGAGGGAATCTATAAAGTTAATTTTGAGCAGTTATCGTGGAGATTGAATAATGCTAACCGGTACAAAAACGTTGTCTGGTTTGATGGGTTTATGTGTCGGTGATGCGTTGGGTGTACCGGTGGAGTTTACTAGCCGTGCTGAACGAGTAAAATCTCCAGTGACAACGATGCAGGGTTATGGCACATGGAATCAACCACCAGGAACTTGGTCAGATGATAGTTCGTTAAGCTTTTGCTTGGCTGAATGCCTTTGTCGGGGGTATTCGTTGGATGCCATAGCTAGTTCCTTCTGGCGTTGGTACAAGGAGGCTTACTGGACTCCTCGGGGCGATGTCTTTGATATTGGTCAAACTACCCACACAGCAATTATGCGCCTGAAACAGGGAGTTGTTCCCCATCAGGCGGGCGGGAAGGTTGAAAATACTAATGGCAATGGTTCGTTGATGAGAATCTTGCCAATGGCTTATTGTCACCGAAACTTAACTTTAGGCGAATTACTGGCGCGGGTGCATGATGTTTCTGCGATTACCCATGCTCATCCGCGATCGCAAATGGCCTGTGGCATTTATATTAGTATTGCAGTGGCGCTCCTAGAAGGGGCTGACCCGCAAACAGCTTATTTACAAGCATTGCAAGATATCCAAACAATATATTCTGTCCGAGAATTTTTGTTAGAGAAGCCGCATTTTCGCAGAATTTTCAGTGGTGAGATTGCCAAGATACCAGTGGAAGAGATTAATTCTGGTGGCTATGTGATTGATACTTTAGAATCATCGCTGTGGTGTTTATTAAATAGCTCGTCTTATTCGGAAACGGTACTGAAAGCTGTCAACTTAGGCGGAGATGCCGATACAACCGCCGCCGTCACTGGTGGGTTAGCGGGAATTTATTATGGAGTGGAAACTATTCCCCAAAAATGGATGAACCAAATTGCCCGTAGACAAGACATTATCTACTTGGCAGAGCGTTTTACAAGGGCCGTCTACAGCTAGTTTGGAATTAGAAATTATACCAAGCGTTTTATTAACGGCTTTTCGCAAGTAAAATCAGTTGTAGAAAAGTTTTATGCTGGTTGAACAATGCTAACCGATGCAAAAACGTTGTCTGGTTTGATGGGTTTATGTGTTGGTGATGCGTTGGGTGTGCCAGTAGAATTCACCAGCCGCGCCGAACGAGTAAAATCTCCAGTCATATCGATGCTGGGTTATGGAACTTGGGATGTTCCTACTGGTACGTGGTCAGATGACAGTTCGTTGACCTTTTGTTTGGCAGAATGTCTTTGTGACGGATTTTCACTAGATGCGATTGCTGATTCCTTCTGGCGCTGGTATCACGAAAGTTACTGGACTGCTCAAGGCGAAGTATTTGATATCGGTAACACCACATTTTTAGCAATTGTCAACTGGAAACAAGGGACTCCACCCTTGGAAGCCGGTGGTAGTAGTGAAAATAGCAATGGCAATGGTTCTTTAATGAGAATCTTGCCGATGGCTTATTGTCACAAAAGTTTAACTCTGGATGAATTGATTGCGCGGGTGCATCAAGTTTCTTGCATTACTCATGCTCATCCGCGATCGCAAATGGCCTGTGGCATTTATATTAGTATTGCAGTGGCGCTCTTAGAAGGTGCTAACCCCCAAACAGCTTATCTACAAGCATTACAAGATATCCAAACAATATATTCTGTTCGAGAATTTTTGTTAGAAAAGCCGCATTTTGGTAGAATTTTCAGTGGTGAGATTGCCAAGTTACCAGTTGAAGAGATTAATTCTGGTGGCTATGTGATTGATACCTTGGAATCGTCCCTATGGTGTTTATTAAATAGCTCGTCTTATTCGGAAGCAGTGCTGAAAGCTGTCAACTTAGGCGGAGATACCGATACTACTGCTGCTGTCACTGGTGGGTTAGCGGGAATTTATTACGGGGTGGAAAATATTCCCCAAAAATGGATGAACCAAATTGCCCGTAGACAAGACATTATCTACTTGGCAGAGCGTTTTACAAGGGCTGTCTATAGTTGAAGGGACTAGAGACTGGGGACTGGGGACTGGGAACACAAGGGGAATAACCAATGCCTAATGCCCCATGCCCAATCTTAAACCGTAGACAAGGAATAGACCTGACCATCAATCAACAGTCGTGTAATGCCCTTAGCTTGGAGATGAGTCCGAGCCTTATGAAGCATTTTACTATCAGGAACTTTAATCACGCGATCGCGCTTGGTAGAAAAACGCTTGGCGACGCGATGATTATCAAACACCGGCAGAGTTCTCTGCTGGGTTTCCAGACTGGGAATTTGCCCTAAATCACCAAAGTCCTTGAGGGGTCGGGTAATTAATTCCGAGGAACGGTCAATTACCAAATAGCAAGTTTTCGGCAAATTGGCTATCGACAGAGGTAAAACTTGAACCGATGCTTCACCTGGTCTTCTTTTTGTAACTAACGGCCTTTCATCATCCAGGTCATCATCATCAAAGTCTTCTTCCTCAAAGTCGTCATCTTCTAAATCATCATCTTCTAAATCGTCCAAATCTTCTGATTCGTCTAGCAAATCATCGCCCAGCATGTGCGCGATGATAGCCGCTGCTGGATGTTCATTCTTTAGCGGTGGGATAGAGATGCTGACTATTTCCGGCGGCTTTTGCTCTGGAGTTTCTAATTTCTCTGTGACTCTGAGCTTCGGTTTTTCCGCCGCCGAGGGGCGACGGCGCACCCGTCTAGCAGCGAGAGACTCTGCCGTTTCCTCTGAGAAAAGTTCCTGCTCTACATGAATTATGCGACGTGGTAATGGCTCAACCTTTGGTATTTCTAAGGGTGGGCTTTCGATGGGTGGAACTTCTATCTCCGGCTCCGGCTCCGGTTGAGTCAGTAGAGGTAACTGCTCGTAGCTTACCTGCGCCCTCCCTTCAGGAGTTCTCGCAGCCCGCTTTAAGGAGACTAAGTATTCATACTCATCCTCTGGCAAAGTGCTTTTGAGCAGGCGACTAATTGTCGAGTTACTCACACCATAGCGTTCTGCCAAAGTTGAGGTTGTTTCGGCAGTCTCTCGATATAACTTAAGAATTTCTTGCTTGTCAGAGTCTGTTAGTTTTCTCACGGTAGATACCAAAAATCTTTACTAAGCTCGTTTACGTCCGCTGGTACGGCGCGTTCGTCTTAGTGATGCGTCATATTCTAAGACAGCGCCCATACCAAATAACACTCCACTAAATACCCAAAACACTTCTAATATCTCCCCACTTTGATAGTTGGGGCCTTGGGCGTATTTAAACCACATATCTGCAATGTAAAGCGAAAAGGCCGCAGCTGCAATCATTCGCCAAGACTGGGAAACTCTTCCCCCCCAAAAGGCTAACAGCAGAGTGGTAGCAATAATTAACAGAAAGACATCGCTAACTATGTAAAACCAATTCAAAATAGCGACTAGCAGTTCTGAGGGTCTTTCTTGCTGCATAGAAATCCACCATGCCAACAAACTACCGAATACTGCAATTGCTAACACAATTAGCCACTGCCATTTTTCCAGATTGATTCGCCTGGAAGCCACAGCTAAAATCATGCCTGCGCCAAGGAATAGATAATTCAGTACAAAAAATATATCGCCTACAGACACGTCTGGTTCATCTTTTAAAATTATTTCGGTATATCCGAAAATTATCCCCCCAACGAAATAGGAAAGCATACCTAAGCCAATCAAGAGCCAAACATTTCGCCCACTGACGATTTGTGGACTCAGCCAGTTCCTCAAGCATAAGATACTGGCACCCAAATAAGCTAAAGCTTCAAAAATATTTGTGCCAATCACATACCATTCGGCCCGGGTTTCTATGCCATCAGCTCCGGGAACTTTGGCACTAAACAACAAAAAGTATAGCAGTGCCAGTACGGCCCAGCCAATATTAGCTAAAACAATGTTCTGAGTATTGAAAATGGATTTAGAAATGGAAGAATTCTCGTAAGAGTTATTCATAGGACAAGACTTATGTAGATGCACTCTGGCAGTATTTTGATTTAAAGGACTGTATATCTAGCAGTGGATCTGCCAGGTAAAACACAATCGGACACCAAAAGCAAGTGCTAGTAGCCGAAATTTTGTTAAGAAATTTCCATACTACTGCCACAGTTTACCCAGTGGCGATTGATTTAGCCAAGTGATAAACAGCGATCGCTCGGCTTCTGGCATATCTTCTAGCTTATAAATCACTTGTTTGGTAAAATTAGCATTGCCAAAATACGCCTTTCCTAATCGATGCAGTTCTTGTAACAAGATAACTACATGATTTTCTTGCCAATCAGGTATTTTGGCTGTCGGCAAAGGATTAGTCGATACCAAATATTTAACTGCTTCTAGAGAAGATACTTGAGGAAATTGCTTCTGCTTTAAGACCTCCGCAATATCTTTTTCAAATAATGAAGCTTGCCTAGCACCTAAAAACTCTTCAATGTCGATAGAAACACCCTGCAACAGCAAAATACTGGCTTGGATTAAAATCGCCGTTTTGCCATGACCACCTGTGTCACCATCCAGCTGCTCTAAACGGATTTTACCCCAGACGCTAAAACGTTCCGGTTCCTCCAGCAAAACACAGGCTTTACCCCGGTTATCCGTTAATTCTCTCCATAAGGCTCTAGCTTCTTCTTCTTGACTAGCTTTAAAAACACTAATCAAGCGAAAAGTTTGCCCTTGATAATTAAGGATCGGCACCTGCTGATCCTTTTTTGGGTGCTGAATGCTTGATATTTCAACATCCTGCCGTTTGAGAATAAACATGGCACTAGCAAATAACTCCTCACAGGGGCACTCTTAATATGGAATATATAATGGGATTTGGCAGTATCGCCAAGGCTGAAATTACCTAGCATACTGTGGGAATCGGCCTAGCGATCGCCAGATCCTTCCCGAAGGTAGTCGCCCAGAGGAGGTTGGCGTTAACAGGCAAAGAACCCCTTGACAACTCAATATATCTAAACCAATACTCCATCTGTTTCGTTTTTAGTGTAAATTAACTAGCTAGCGACTAGCATCTTAGCCTTGCTAGCAGGAAATCTGCAATTTTCGATTGCTTCTTGGTAGGTGAAGAGGATATAATAGTTTGGATGACTCTTTTGGGAGCCATTAATTTATGTTGGGCGCGTAGCTCAGTGGATAGAGCCACGGATTTCTAATCCGTTGGTCGCAGGTTCGAACCCTGCCGCGCTCGTTTTAACTCAACATGAACCCTCAAGCACCGTGAAGTGATATGATAATTTCCACGTTTGAGGGTTTGTTATTGCTGCTACCAAAGCGATCGCGGTTTGTCTTTGACTATTGACTACTTACTAGCGACTCTTTTGGAGTATTGATCAGCGCTAGCTCAATAGTATTTTCTGATGGCTGCGTTATTTGAATTTCCAATCCAGGGCCAAAATATTTGGTCATTTTTTCCTGCTTTTTTTGCCACTCATCAATTGATATTAGCGGTGAATCAAATTCTAAAATTAGGGCATAGTTACCATTGATTTCTTTTTCTTGTAACCCTGTGACAGTTGGTCGTTCCTGGTCTGTGGGACTCAAACCTAGAAAAGAAAGTGTTGTATCTAAATGAGCATCTTGACCGTAACAATATCGGGTGATATCTTTGCGAATTTTATTTTGAGTATCAGTTGCTTGCTGTTGGCGCAATATCAATGCTGACGGTGATGTAGTTTGGGTAAAAGGAACTGGCTTGAGTTCATTAGCTTTTAGTGCCAGCCCTCCCAACAATAGAGGAATCCCGTAAAAAAATCCGACAAGATTGAGTGTGGCATTATTACCGGCATAGGCGACAAAGCCAATGATGGTTAATATACCGCCGATAGTTAAACCGAGTGTTCCCAAAGAGATTTTGCGTAGCATGAGCTTAAATTAATATAAATTCTGAATACCCTCAATACAATTTCCAAAAATCTTGGTAACAAATTAATCGGCTGTAGGGGCGTATATCTGTCATTATTGTCAACTTAAGGTAAAAGCCAGTCTCTAAGAAGCTTTTAGAGATTGTCTCCCCAAGAGTCTCTGACTAGAGAATGCCTAGCCTCTACCTGAAACAAGGTTTTAGAGGAGTTCTAGTTTAAGTTGACAAATGGACAGCAGTACGATCCTACCAACGTACTTGTAGCAGTAATTTTGTGAAAAGGTATCAGTTTTATTATCATCGGCTATGAGTAACAAATTAGGAAAGAGTATTAGCTTAAGCCACCAAGTGGGTGGTATAAATAAAAAGCCATATCCTCGGATCTATCTCTTGAGCGTTTAATGTTTAATTAGGTCAACCTAATTAAACACCCCAGAATGCTTGGTTTTAAGTTAACTTAAAACTTAAAGGTAGTTTAAAGATCGGCAAAAAATAATGGATTTACAGACTATAAAAGAACGGATTGTTGCAGTTCAAAGTAAACGCGATTACCTGTTAAGCCTACTGGAGCAACCAAATCTGGGAACTTTGAGGGTTGACGTAAATCAGGCTTTAGAAGAACTGGATGAATTAATTGATGAATTTAGACGCACCATTTCGGTAGAGTAGAAATTATCAAAAAGAGCGTCGATTTAACCCTAAACTTCAGGTTATACCGACGCTCTTCAGTACTATTGTGTCCTTAAATCCCCAGAATTGAACTAAGCCTGAGTTGGCGAAGCAACATAGCTGTATCATTTATCCTGCAACCGAACCATCTGCTGCACGCTGACCTAACTCCCTAACTAAGGCAATGAGTTCGCTTGTTGGTACATCTTTCTTGCAAACATCATCAAAGCTAGACATTGCCTTCTTCCCCTGAAAATTTACGTCTTCCACTGAGGAATAAGCAAGGATCTGGGTGTTCGGAGATATAGCTTTAATCTGACTAGACGCACTCCAGCCATCCATGACCGGCATCTGTAAATCTAGAACAATCACGTCAGGATGGCAGCGTTTAACCATTTCTATAGCTTCTTCACCATTACTGGCTAAACCTACTACTTGAATATTTTCCTGGCAAGAAAAAACTAATTGTAAGGTTAAACGAGTCAGCTCGTGGTCATCAACTACTAGAACACGCAAGGTAGAAAGCTCACGGGATAACATTAACATTGAGGGGAAAGACAAATTTATTCAGAATAACCTCTCTAGTTTATCCGAACAAGTGCCAGCACTGAATCTATCGAATGGTTGAATAACTTGCGTAAACCGATGACAAACAACTTAGATAACTTTTTAAAAAATTAAAGTTTTCAAAAAGTAACTAAGTTGAGCTAGTTGTCACGGTAGAACGTACTAGTACAACACGGCGGAAATAAACCAACCATTGGAAATGTCTAGAACCCTTACGCAATCGTAATTACGAATTACGAATTACGAATTACGAATTCCGCCTTGCGGTACTAGGTCTTTAATCAATCAGGTTTGAGGCTAGGCCAGTTGACCGTAATACCATATTCATGAGAATTTTTTGTGAATTAGCTTCTGGAGAATCATCATAAGGACGGCGTTGAATGTAGCTGCCATCGGCTTGTAATTCCCAAGCTTGGCGATTATCTGCAAGCATAATTCCCATAATTTCTTGTAAATCTTTCGCAATGTCAGGGTCTTTCACTGGGGCGATTACTTCTACTCGGCGATCTAGGTTGCGGCGCATCCAGTCGGCACTACCAATAAAGATTTCCTCCTGTGTATTGTTATGGAAATAATAAATCCGAGAGTGTTCTAAAAAGCGACCGACGATGCTAATGATGCGAATATTTTCACTAATATCTTTGAGTCCTGGACGCAAACAACAAACGCCCCTAATAATTAAGTCGATTTGCACTCCGGCGCGGGAAGCTTCATATAAAGTGGCGATAATTTCTGGATCGACTAGGGAATTCATTTTGGCAACAATGCGTCCAGAAAACCCATTTTGGACATTTTCAATTTCTCGATGAATTAGTGCTAAAAAGCGATCGCGCATATTCACTGGTGCAACCAGCAACTCTCGATAAGACTTTTGTCGGGAGTATCCTGTCAAGAAATTAAATAGATCCGTGATGTCAGCACCTAATTCTTCACGGCAACTAAATAATCCCAAATCTGTATACAATCGTGCTGTTTTGGGGTTATAGTTACCAGTGCCAATATGCACGTAGCGACGTATCCGGTCTTTTTCGCGCCGTACCACCATGACGGTTTTACTGTGGGTTTTCAGTCCCACTAAACCATAGACTACATGAACTCCAACTCTTTCTAGTCGTTTTGCCCAGTAAATATTATTTTCCTCATCAAATCGCGCCTTTAATTCCACCAACACGGATACCTGCTTGCCATTTTCGGCGGCAGCAATTAAGGCGTTGACTATGGGTGAGTCGCCAGAAGTCCGATAAAGTGTCATCTTGATAGCTAACACATCCGAGTCGTAGGCGGCATGGGTAATAAAGCGCACTACTGTTGCCGAAAAAGATTGATAGGGATGGTGTACTAGTAAATCCTTTTCTCGAATCACAGCAAAAAAGTCTTTTCCTTCGTCTGTCTCCAGTGCATCTGGATCTAAACTTGGTTCCCTCAGCCTTTGCAGGCGTAATGGTACAACAGATTGGCGTGGTGGATCTTTGAGTTCCGGCAATGGCAAGGCCATAAAAGACATCAAATCTCGCAATCCCAACAGACCGTCTACTTCGTAGAGATCGCTTTCTGTTAATTCCAAATCGTGCAATAATCGCGATCGCACTATTTCAGGAGTCTGGGATTGAATTTCTAGCCTGACTGGACTTCCACCCAATCGGCGTTTTCGCAATTCCTGTTCAATCGCTAATAGCAAATCATCTGCTTCATCTTCTTCTAATACCAAATCGTTATCACGGGTAATGCGGAACGGATGATATTCTTGAATGTTCATCCCTGGAAATAGAGATTCCAAGTTATGAGCGATCGCTTGTTCTAAAGATACTCCAGTCCAGTGGGTAGGTTTGTCATTATTTTGCTCTCCCAATTCAGGCGGAATCGGTAAAAATCGTGGTAATACGCTAGGGACTTTAACTCTGGCAAAGAATTCTTCTTCAGTGTCTGGGTTTTTAACTACCACAGCAAGATTCAGACTGAGATTAGAAATAAAAGGAAACGGATGACTAGGATCAACAGCCAAAGGGGTCAAAACTGGAAATATATGTTCCTCAAAATAGTTATTTAGATGAGTGCGCTGTTTTTGATTCAAATCTATGTAATCCAGAATATGGATGCCATGATTTGCTAATAATGGACGAAGTATTTCCTCAAAATGTTGATGCTCTTTCTTTACATGAGGAATCAGGGTAGACCTAATATCGTCTAGCTGTTGTTGTGGTGTCCGACCATCGGGAGTTAATAGGCTGACTTTCGCCTCTACTTGTTGTTTTAAACCAGCAACCCGCACCATGAAAAATTCATCTAAATTAGAGTTGAAGATTGCTAAAAACTTGAGGCGTTCGAGAAGCGGCGTGCGATCGTCACAGGCTTCATGTAACACCCTGCCATTAAATTCTAACCAGCTTAACTCTCGGTTAAGATAATATTGTGGATCGCTGAGATTGATGGGGGTAGCGCTTTTCTTAGATTTTGCCATAATGACCTAAGGGCAGGCAGATGTAGCCCATTGAATTGGGGGACAATAAACATATTAAGTTAAAGGGTGCTTGAGCAGAACGCTGAAGCAATTTTTGGTCATATTGATTCTTTACCTCCTACTGGTCAGGAATCAATATCATACTTAATCAAAAATCTATTTGTATTTAAATAACGTCAGTCAAAGACTCAAAAATAAACCTTCTCCCAAAGGGAGAGGCTAACGCCAAGGGGTTTCCCCAAATGGAGCAACTGGTGTGGGTTAGGGGCGATCTAAAAGTGCCTAAAATCACAGCAAAACACTTATTCATTCAACCTCTAAGATTTAGCAAAGATATGACATAGGCGTTTCTGACAATTGCTGACGAATTCTCAAGCGGTGTTTACATAGGCTCGTGGTGTAAGAAGCAGTCTAAAGCCTTACCTATAGTGATTTCTGGATTAGAACTTAAAATCTAGATTTTTAGTAATTATTAGAACAATTTCTGTACAGGTATTAAGTATATAGAAGCTTTTTTTTAACTCTATTTTCATGAGTTTTCCCTTGCTGTTACTCAAATAAAGGCTAAGATATCAATGTATTAGTCTTTTTTATTTAGGACTATGGAATTTTTTAAAATTTCAGTATTATTGCTGGGATATTTTTGGTAAGCAATGGTTATATTGAAAACGCAAAGGTAAACAACACGAAAGGTTCGTTAATTATGAAAATTTCTGCGATCGTTAAAGGCGGCATCTGCTTATTAGGTTTGGTTGGCGTTGGTAACATCCTAGCTGCACCAGCAAGTGCAGATCAAGCTTCTGCACGGGGTGCGGTTACAATAGTTAGAGCATCAGGTTCTTCTATCAGCGTCAGTGGTGAAGTGGTTGCAGCTCCGGGTACAGACTTTACCGGACTAGAAGTTATCGTTAATAATCCTATTGGTGAAGGTACAAACCAAGAAACTGTCGGAGGTCTCACATTAACCCCAGTTAGTGCAGCATCTTCAACCACACCTCCTACCACAATTTCAGCAGCTATTGCAGGACAGATTGCAGCACAGACTTTTACAACTGTTGAAGATTTAGCAACCCTTGTCAGAGCAGCTGGTGCTGGTGGCGGTCTAGAGTAGATTGAATTTTTGCCTAGTAAGTACTTACAAAATTTTTAACAACTCACAGAACAGTTGAATAAATTAATAGATCGTAGGGAGGAGAAATAGCAAATGCTATATCTGTTCCCTATATTTATTTTGTGGCTCAGATTCCCGACTTTTTTTAAGAAGTCGGGAATTTTGTTGTACGAGTTTTTCGTAGAGGAACATAGTTCCTCCTACCTTCTGTTACAACTCTGATACAAAGATTACATTTTTCCTTTGTGTTTTACGTAAGTTCTAGAATTATGATGCGACTCCTCATCAATCCTTTACATAGCTTTAGTGATATCAATATAAACCCTGAAACTCCTAGAAAATAATGAATCGAGCGCTTACGTAACAATACCAACCCTCAGAATGTTCATCGTTAACAAAACGCTCATATCAGGGATTCTATATTTTTATCTGACCAGAGTAATAAAAAACGATAAAGAAAGATTCCGCCTTTACTTTTGCTAGTCGAGGTTAATTTTGCATTTCCAAGCAGAATCTGGAAACAAGCTAAGGCGAAGAACATGAGGAGTTTAGAAAAAATGAATAGCTTATCCAACAAATTATCTATAATTCTTCAAGGAAGTATCTGCCTATTAGGTTTAATAAGTGTAGGAAACTTTTTAGCTACACCAGCAAATGCACAACAAGCTACTGCTCGTGGTGCTGTTACTCTTATTAGACCTTCTGGTAGTTTTCTCAGTATCAGCGGCGAGGTAACTTTACCTTCTGGCTCTTCCTTTAACGGAGGTTTAACAATTTCTCCCACCTATGGAGGTATCGCAGGTGGAAATGACGAAACCATAACTAGTCTGACTATAACTCCAGGATTAGTTCAAACTACTACACTTTCTAATCCAAGCTCATTTATTGATACAACAGCGAATTTATTAAAAAATACTACTTCTGTTGAAGATTTAACAACTATAATCCGAGCGGGCGCTGGTAATAATAGCTTAGGTGGCTTAGATTAAACAGAATTGACAAACTAAAAACCTTAGATTCCCGAATTTTTTTAAAGTTGGGGGATATTTTTTGATGCCATCAAAATCGATAACCACCTTGAAGCTGTAGGTCAAATCCATTCTCGCCTGTACCAATTTGAGTTTCTATAAACACACTATTATCTGGAAAACTATGCCTCAGAATAACTCCATAGTTGAAACCAGAAACTCGGCTGCTCAAACCTAGATTATTAATACTATAATTTTTAAAATAAATACCAGCAGAAATATTTTTGCTGACTCGATGCAAGCCTTGAAATTGAAAGAAATACTCTTTACCCATTTCTAAATTTGTCTTGAGGTTCAAACCATGACTAGTACTAAATTCTCCATTAAAAAGACCTAGTAATTCCCCATTGCTATTATTCTCAATAAAAGCGATGCCAGGAGCTAAAGAAAAACCGAAATTTCTTTCTTGATGCTGATATAAATAACTTAAATAAGTAGAAAAAGGATTATTTTTATTAGAGGCACTATTCCAATCAACTCTCAAGTATGGTACGTGAGTGTTAATAGCTACAGGTTTTTTGGCCGAATTTAGACGCACATCAGTTTTAATATAATTAAGAAGTATATTAGTGTAGAAACCTAAAGTTGGTTCTTCTATGCCTAAATTATTATTAGAAACGCCTGGTGCTGAGTTAGCATCTATATTAAACCACGTTCCTACATTGGCACTATAGTTAAAATTTCCAGAAGAGCCTGCTGCTAATAATTCAACTGTTGGCAAAGATAGATAACCGTTAAAGCTATTAAAACTAACACCTATTTTGTCAACTCTAGTGAGTTCCATATAATCAAATGCTAAATCGGCTGCTCGCACCTGTATCGGTACTATGGTCGAATCTGCTGAATTAAATTTTTCTACAAATTGTTGTCCTTGGGCGTTTGTCAAAATAACTTCGGCAGCAGAGGATTGATTAACAGGATCAATGGAAGTATCATTTAAAGGAATTGGAAGACCAATGTAAGTCAAAGGGCCAAATTTTTCATTAGAGAGCCTGAGATCGGAAAAGAATGTATTACCTTCATTTAAAATAGAAATATCTCTTTCAAGAAACTGAACTGCTCGTTTGTGATTTCCCGTTCTTATTTGCAAGATACTAGAGTTCTTAGGAGTTACTTGACTCGGAAATGTGTAAGTTCCAGATACCTGCTCTAGTCCACTAGATGCATTGGCATAAGATAAGGTGCGATTCAACCTGTTATTGATTTGTCTTCTTTGTTCAGATGTAGCAGTTGTACTTAAAGAAGTAAAATCTTCCCCATTCTTAAACTTTTCCCTAGCTTCATGTAAACCTTGTTGAATATTATCAATTTTAATAGCTTCAAAAACTTCACCTAATAGTAAACCTAATGTAGAATTTACTGATTGAATAGCATCAAGGCTAGTATCGCTGAATTTAGCTGTGAGAGATAATCCTGGGGCAGAAAAAATATTAGAATAAGTAGCCTTAGCTGCAACTGGATCGTATTGAATTAAGCTGCGATTATGAGGACGACTAACATACAGTCTGTGCCAATCTGAACTTTCTTGAGTTTGGGATAGTGTCTCAAATACAGGTTGTCTTCTCCCTAAAGATACCCACTGTAAAGAGTTAAGATAATGAAAGTCTTTCTCAGATTGAGATAGAAAAGGATTGACTGCTACATTTAACAAGTCAAAGTTATCAAATTTGCCAAGTTGAGCAACCTTAATACCTGGTAAGGAAGAAACAGGAGCATTAAAACCAAAACCTTCTCCTGTCAATATATTTCCCCAGGAGATACCAGCAGCTTCTAGGGCACTATTAGGAATAACTTCACCTATCTTGAGTTTGACATTTCCACCATCTAATAAAGGCTGTATGTTCGTCGTTGGAAAGCCTTGCAAAATTTTGGGAGCATTGGCAGCATCTAAAGCTTGAAATAATGCTTGTCCACCATCAGCACTCAAAGTAGAGCCACTACCAATAGCTAGAATAGGATTTCTTAGAACTGTGACATTAGGATTGTTTTCGTTAATTCCACTATTAATAGTAACTCTGCCGGCAGGTACGCCTTCAGGATTAACCAATTGTCCGGCTATTGAGGTTATAGAAAAATTCTGAGTATCAACTGTTCCAAATAAATTCTGAAAATCTGTAGGTATAGCGAATAGAGTTTGCAATCCCCAAAATGCCTGTTGTGAGGTAACATTTTGGGTGATATAAGTATTAGTTTCTCTTCCCTGAGACAGAATGCCAATTTGGGAGCCTTTAGTTTCAACTACTATTCTATTCTTATCAAGAACCCAGTAAAACTGGTCAGCTTTGGGAAATTTAGCATAAGTAAACTTATTAATAATCTGATTATCTCCAGAAAATTTTAAACTTATATCTGTATCTATATAATTTTCATTCTGATTTGGCTTAAATAATTCTGTGGAAAAAGTAAGATTATCTGTAGGATTAACAATCCAAGGATACTTATTGGCACTAAATGTCAGAGCATCAATAATTATTTTTTGTTGTTGTGTTTGTTGTTGTTTTTTTGAACGACGTAGCTTTTGTATTAGTATTTGTTGTGCTGGTACATTCGGTTTAGTTGTATTAGGCTTAGTCTGTTCTTCACCTTCATCAGGTGGCTTGGGAGGTTCTACTTTATACTCTTCAATTGGGATAACATCAGCTATAGTGAATTCGGATAACTGTTTAATTTTCTGCAAGTCAGAATTAGTTTCTTTTAACAGGGCTTTGCTTTCAGGACTATCTACTTTATCTGAATTTAGCAAATTATTATCATTAAGATTTTCATTATTTTCCGCGATTACCTCAATTGGGATAATATTAGCTCTAGTAAATTCGGATAACCGTTTAGTTTTCTGTAAGTCAGAATTAGTATCTTTTAACAGGGCTTTGCTTTCAGAACTATCTCCTTTATCTGAATTTAGCAAATTATTATCATTAAGATTTTCATTATTTTCCGCGATTAAATCAATTGGGATAACATCAGCTATAGTAAATTCGGATAACTGTTTGGTTTTCTGCAAGTCAGAATTAGTATCTTTTAACAGAGCTTTGCTTTCAGGACTATCTACTTTATCTGAATTTAGCAAGCTCCGATCGCTAAGATTTGCATCATTTTCTGCGATTAGCTCAATGGGAATTAATTTTGAAAGTTGTCGATCTTTCTGTAAGTTAGAGTTCTCATTTTTTAAAGCTTGTATTAATATAGTTTTATTTTTTGAAGTGTCTAGATTCTCCGATTTTGATAACCTGTTATCACTAGTAATCTTATTTTCTATATTCAAAATTATATTGTTACGACCGTGAAATTCTAAGGCGATCGCAGAAAATTGAACTAGGATAACTTTGAACAGAATTGTTGAAGATAGAAAGCACGTTACAATTAATTGTAAATTTTTTTTGAATCTCATTAGTGAGATTCTTACAATTTGGTGATCCGAGATTTTACAGGTTTCCACAATAGAAAGATACTGTTTGGTAGAGTGGATTCAAGAATAAAAAGCATAATCAATTCAAAATAGCGATCGCCAACTACTATTTTCACTGCAAAAATAAACTGTTGAAGCTCAAAAAACATTCATTAGTTTGTTTAAAAAAATGATTTTTCGTTGCTTCCTTTAGACAAAATCAAAAATTATTTTTGTTAAAACCATATAAGAAGATAAGCTTGAAGTAAGTATTTTTGGTATTGAGTCTAAGTTCTAAGTGTGTATAGACTTTGGATTGCAACCTCTCTATGAAAGATTTCGAGCTTAACTTAAAGGAATTGCGATATAGATAGCCAAAGAAAATCGATTTTTATCCGGGTTGTAAAGAATTAAATAGGATTAAGCAGATTTACTGCAACAAGAGTGTAATTCTTGAGCAAAAATTAAACCTCAGCAAAACCACGAGAGCTAAAAAAGTGAGATGCTATTTAGCCGTATAAACACGTAATGTAAAGATATTCAATCAAACAAGTGGGTGAAAAAATATGTTTCAGGCTACTCGCCGCCGTCTTGCAATTTGGTACACTGCTGTCACTGCGGTATTACTATTAATATTTGCTAGTGGTGTTTATTTATATGTCCGCAGTACGTTGATTGAGCGAATTGATGATACCCTCAACCATGTAGTAGAAATAGTGGAGCGTTGTCTCACAACAAGTCGTTGTGCATCTACACTCATATTTGAGCCAATTAATGCTGATGTAGATAAATTTCGCATTAATTTAGAAGCCAGTTTTCGTGAAAATGCTGACACCGTAGAAGATGACCACATCGACCTAGAATGGTTTAGTCCGTCTGGTGAATTACTGTGGTCAACACTATCCGAACCGCTAAATATTCCCATTCGTGCCAACCGCACTGGTGAAACTGTGCGCGTAGTTAAGGGAGAGAGTGAAAATTCCAAATTCCTAACTCCTCACTCTTCCCTCCTCACTCAAAATTCACCACTCTTATTACGACAAATCACCCAACGCGTAGAAGTGGGGCGGCAGGTAGTAGGATATCTGCGTGTTAGTCATCCCTGGTTTGAAGTCACTAAACCCAGTCGTGAGTTAATTTTTGATTTGGCACTAGGTATTGGGTTAATGGTGGCTTCCGTAGGTGCAAGTGGCTGGTTTCTTTCGGGTAAAGCAATGGAACCGGTAGGTGAATCTTATCAACGCCTCAAACAATTCACTGCTGATGCTTCTCACGAACTTAGAAGTCCCATTACTTTGATTCAAACAAATGTGCAAGTCGCCCTTGCTGACTTGGATTTAGCAGAGGTGGAAGCGACTACTTCTATGCAGTATCGGCAACAATTAAAGGTGGTGGAACGGTTAACGCAGCGTTTGGGTAAGTTAGTCAATGACTTACTATTCTTAGCACGACAGGATAGTGGGATTAGCAAAGATATCTTTTCACCTTGTCCTCTGGATGCTTTGTTGATGGAGGTGGTTGAAGAACAACAATTGTTAGTTCCCGAAAAAGAAATCACTCTTTCTCTAGACTTAATCGATCCTCCTGCTTCCGAAACTAGCCCCAAATTACTGGAAAATTGGTTTACCCTTGTGGGCAATTGGGATCAACTGGTGCGGCTGTTCACAAATTTAATTGCTAATGCCTTATATTACACTCCAGTCGGTGGATGGGTAAAAGTGGAATTGGTGCGGATAGAAGGAATAAATCGCGTTTCTGGACTGCGTTATAGCAGTGCCCAGTTGCAAGTTAAAGTGAGTGATAGCGGAGTTGGAATCCCCATAGAAGCCCTACCACGCTTGTTTGACCGCTTTTATCGTGTAGATCCGGCACGGACTCATACAACTGGGAATACAGCTACAACTAATGCTACTAGTTCAGGATTAGGATTAGCGATCGCTCAAGCTATTGTCGAACATCATCAGGGTCATATTCAAGTTGAAAGTACCCAAGGCATTGGCACCACGTTTACTGTCACTTTACCAATAACTCTTGAGTCTTAATTTGGCAATAAGTTTTTGTTTCCTGCGATCCATGTAGAAAAGCAAATAAATTTCATCCTTTATGAATTATTTTAAATTCAATCACTCATTAGACTTTTTACTTGTTTTTATGACCGATCGCTAATAGTTTAGCTTTTTCAGCCTTGTGGATGAAATAGTTATGTCTAATTTGAGATTATTATCTAGTCTCTAGTTAGATACAAAAAATGCCCGCCATTGATATTATCTTGGATGTACAGTGACAGATTAAATCTAATTAAATCTGCTGTTTGAAGTTTTTAAAAGAAGATTATTAGTTGGATATTTTTTCAGGAGTCAAGAATGAATAATGAGTCTCAAAAGTTTCGTAAGTCTGCTGAGTTACTTGGCGCTATTTGTGGGGGATTACTGATTAGTCTGCCAGCTATTCCTCACGCATTAGCACAACAATCTACCCCTAACCTTAATCCAAGTCCCAGTATCTTTAGCGAATCACCCTATAACCGCTCCCAGACTCCCGTAACACCAGGACCAAGTGCTAGACCACCACGCCCAGTTCCTGGCGATAAAATTCAACAGCCCTCACCAGGAGGAGTTTCCAGCGACCAACCACAACTACTACAACCACGGCAAACCCCCAGCGCAACGATCGCACTGACTAATGGTACAGTTAATATCAAGTTGGTGAATGACACTGCGGCTAATGTAACTTTCCAAGTGATTGGCGATACAGCACCGCGATCGCTACAAGGTAAGTCAAATGTAATATTGCAAGGTCTAAAAGCACCAGTAACGGTGACATTTGAACGAGAAGATCGCGGACAATTGCTAGTGACTCCACAAGCTTCTTCAGAGCCAGGAAGTTTGGAAGTTAGATTTAACGAAGCCACAAATGCAGCCCAGGGCAGAAGTGCGATGAGAATTGAACGGAACGGTTCAGTATTTTTGAATTAATCAAATTAGTACGAAAGTAGGATAAATTTATGAATTTCCCCTACTTTCGTTGAAGCATTTGAGTTAACTGATCCCGCAATTGCACTTCTTGTTCGCTGTCTTCTAATGTCCGCGCCAGTATAATCGCCCTTTCGTAAAAATTACGAGCAGTGAGGTAATTACCTTGTTGCTTATATACCTGAGCGTAAGACTCAAAAGATTTTAATTCTTCTCGCAAATTTTGCAATTCTTTAGCGAGTGCTAAACGTTGCTCTAGTAAATCAAAGGCTCTTTCGTAGCGTCCGACAGCAGTGTGAGCTTTAACTAAACCGTCAATTGCTCGTAATTCATTAGTGCGATCGCGGCTAGTTTTAGCTGTTTGCATTGCTTCGCCATAGGTAGCAATGGTATCCTGATAATTTCCAGATGCTAGGTAAGCATCACCTAAATTATTCAGGGTATTTGCTTCACCGATGGCATCGCCCGTTTGACGGCGGAAAAGTAAAGCATTTTCATACAATTTAATCGCCTTGTTATAATCTCCCAACCTGGCAGTTACTAAACCCAAATTACTCAGAGATAGTCCTTCGCCTTCAATGTTTTTGACACCACGAGCAATTGCGAGTGCATCTTCGAGTATTTTACCAGCAGCAGCAGATTCTCCTTGTTGCAGGAGAAATGTACCGATATTATTTAGCACAAAAATCTGAGTTTGGAAGTCTTTAGTATCACGAGCGATCGCTAATCCTCGTCGTAAAGCATCTTCTGCCTCTTTTGAACTACCAAGCTGAATATAAGCCTTGGCAAGCAAATTGTAAGTCAAACCTTGTGCTTTCAGGTCGCCAATTGAGTGATATAGTTCTAGTGCTTGCAAGCAAGACGCAATTGTTTTATCGGCATACCCTGAAGCATATTGTTGTTTGCCGATAGTCAGCAAGCTGTCTGCTTCATCTCTGGATTGTCGCCCAACGGAACTATTTAAAGGACGGTGGAGTTGTTGCGTAATATCAGCCGCACCCGCAGCTATGGGACTCAGCAAAAAAGTAAACAGTAAAAAACTGTATAAAAGTACCTGGGGACGAGAAATCATACCTACGCAAACTAATTGCCTGGGAAATACAAGCCGTTGTTTCATAAAAATTACCCCTAAAGTTGCGGGTTTAAGTAGAATGTCTAAGAAGAAGTTTTAAGTTTATAAATTGAAGACAAAGAATATACGCATTTACACTTAAGTTAAGATTGGGTGAAATCTTCCCCAAAGTATATGGCGCGGATATCTGCGGGTAATTTGTCCTCTAGCATACGATAGCCTTCCTGGAGAGAATTGGCTACTTCGTTGGGAGCGATCGCTTCTCCTTCAGCTTGCAGATAGGCAGCGATTCTCGTTTCACTCCAATGGAAAGTTTGAGCCATTAACACGATTAATCGTAAAACACCTGGTAGTTGGTCTAATGCTTGTTGTACATAGCACCATAGTGGCGGCGAAGTCGCTTGCAGAGAATAATGAATTGCTTCTGTGGGTGGTAGCTTAATCTCGTTAATACAGAAAGCTGTCATATTAATTAACCAATTTTGCATGGTTAAGGCTGGCTCTCCTGATTCAGAGGTGGTTAAATTTAGTCCACCGAGTTCGTAATAAATATGCCGCCAGGTGAGGGCAAACAGATAATCTGCCTGCACAGGCGATCGCGCCGAATGCCGAATTAAGGTATACACTATGGGGCTATAGCGGCAAAAAATCACCGTAAAATACTTGCCGGCATCTGGATGGCGCTGAAACAGAGTCAGTAGTTCATGGTCAGTGTGATGAAATAGCGACTTTACCAGAGGATGATTAGCTTCAGGAAAATGAGGAATTTGCACAATTCTTTGAGTTGATAGTTGTTAAAATAGTTATGGGAATTGCACTCCCGTAGTTAATCGCATAATATCTTGGTGTTGCCCAGTTTGTAGCCCAGACTCAGACTACTTGAGTTATTGATAAACTAGAAACAAGGACTTAATTTTAGTCTTAATCCACAATAATAAAATCGATTCCCCTATAGAATCCTTATTTGTTCATGGTTATAGCAGTTAGTGTGATGTCGTTCCTGCTCAGTCCCCTTACCTTTGCTTCCTTTCTCCCTTCCCTCCCCTTAGATAGCCTGTTTTCTACCCAAGGCATTATGGTAATGCTGCTAGCAGCTTACGCTGGTGCAATGTGGATGTTCCTCACCAGTGCCCCAAAAGTACACACTGTAATGGTGTCAGATTTGGAGATTGCCCGACAGTTGTATGAAGGGCTGCTAGATTTGCCAGCAGCTGAGGTGCCTTTGCACTATTACTACAACTACGAACAAACTATAGGCGCAACTGGGATCGATCCGCTATACATGTCTACTGGGCCGAGTTTGTCAACCAAAATGATGAGTAATGCCACTGAAGGGTTGTGGTATCAATTGAAGAAAAACACCCAGTTACACGTTATTACTGGTGCGAGTTTAGGTAGCAAGAATCAACAACGCCACGTTTGTTTTGATCGCGACTGTCTGGAAATGATTTTAATGCGAGTCGAAACGCGCGGTTTGAAATTAAAGATTCGTAACCAAAAGCCCCTGAACTTTTTAGTCAAAGACTATGAGGGGCGAGTGATTGAGGTGGCTGAGGTAGCGAATTAGTCATTAAATTTTAGATGATTTTATATTGTGTGGTGCGTAGCTTGCCGTTGTAGGCATCGCGCCACACAATATTTTTTTAAGTAGCTAGTACCGCAAGGCGGAATTCGGAATTCGGAATTCGGAATTCCGATTGCGTAAGGGTTCTAGACATTTCCAATGGTTGGTTTATTTCCGCCGTGTTGTACTAGTGTCAAAATATCTCAAAAAAAGCATCATCTAATTCATAACCCAGCATTTGGGCCATGGACTTCAGCCTGGAGAGGCTAGGGATATCTTGCTGTTTGAGCCAATCACCTAAAATAAAGATTTTGTGCATCAAAAATATTTCTAAGGCTTCAGGATTGTACTGGATGCCATCTTGAGAACTGAACTGATGTGGTACTAGCATGGCGGCATAACGAGCAAATTCTCCAGCTTTCCAATCTAGTAAAAATGCTAACCAGGGGTATTTGGCATCTAGGCGCACAAACCACAGGCGCACCTCTGGAATTTCTGAGAGTTCCCGTGGATCGCCAGGTTCGAGATCGTAATTGATATCAAAGCGTAGCTGTTGTTCGTGGGATGCAACCCCATCTTGCAGCCATTGTTCAATCACCGGTGAGGCAGGCGATAGATCGAGATTGTTAATGAAGTCATTATTGAGTGCGATCGCAATTGTCTTTGACTCAGCAGCCACTTTCTTTTTGCTCAACTGTAGGATCGAGAATCTACAGTAGCAGCTTTCAGGGATTGACGCTACATTGACCTTGAGAAATTAATTGGTATTTACTAATACTTTTTTGCTGATAATTTGGTCAACCTATCCAAGCTTTAGAAACAAATTTTACCTTCTCAAATTTATTTGATACTTTTACTTAGTTTTTGCTGGTTATCATAAATATGTATATAGCTGCTAGCTTTGAGATGAGCCGCTAGCGATGCCTGTGGCGGGCTACGCCTACGCCACTCACGGACATCAAATTTTTATTCAGTTAAATGTTACTTTCGTAATTGCAATAAATACTCACATTTCACTAAGCAATTACTACACAATTTACATAGTATTCCATTAGCATCAGCCGACTTGGGAAAGGCAATACCTGCCCCAAGGTGGACATTTACAGCAATTTTAAGTTAAAGTTGTAATGAGTTTGTTTTAGATTAAGGTCTGACAAAGTAGCCATCAACAAGCAAAAAATAGAGCATTATTTATCGCCACCTGTTACTTTCCCAGCATCACAAGCCAAAACACAAGTACAGGTAGAACAATGGTGTGCAATATTATTGCATATATTAAATAAACAATAAAAATTGAAGTGGGAAAATTCCCTCAACAGTTAACAAGCTGTAATATGCAAAAACAAAAAATTTCTACAAAACCAATTCGTTCTCTAGAAGATGCGCTAGATAGGTGTCAAATCCTGGGTATGCGCGTCAGTCGTCAGCGTCGCTTTATTCTAGAATTACTTTGGCAAGCAAATGAACATCTTTCTGCTAGAGAGATTTACGATCGCTTGAACCAAGAAGGTAAAGAGATCGGCCATACCTCTGTTTATCAAAATCTAGAAGCATTATCCAGTCAAGGCATCATTGAATGTATTGAACGCTGTGATGGACGTTTGTACGGCAATATCAGTGACTCTCACAGTCATATTAACTGTGTGGATACAAATCAAATTCTTGATGTTCATGTAGAACTTCCAGAAGATTTGATCCGCAAAATTGAAGAAGAAACAGGAGTGCGGATTACTGAATACAGTATTAACTTTTTTGGCTACCGTAAGCCGCAAGAAGGCTAGGGATTGGGGATTGGGGGAGTAGGGGTAAAT
>NZ_NOLI01000280.1:0-3920 GCF_002245975.1 Nostoc sp. 'Peltigera membranacea cyanobiont' 213
AGTTCTGATGCCAGACCAACATCATGTAAACTGACGACTAATTTTAAGTGCCAAGCCTTACGGTGTGGCAGATGTGCCAAGGCACCGAACAAAGTCAACAACGCATTATTGACTTTATTTTCATTGTTATCGGTATTCCGGTCAAAATAATTTCCTGTACGGTAAGCAGACTCTCCAACAGTGTAAGCAGTGCCGTTAAAAACTACACGCCCTCGAACATCTTCCATCTCGGCATTGGTTATATAGCTGGGGACACGAACTACTTCAAAGCCATCGACTAAAAGTTTGAGACTTCCGTAACCGTTATCGAAACCCGCAGGAAAAATTTTTTGTAACGTGTGAATGTTTGACATAAATACAAAGGTAATACACTTTGAGAAAGTGAAAGCTATCTGTTCAGATAATTTTGGGGAGTGGGGGAGAGAAAAATAAAATAACTACCCCTTCTTGATCCAGACTCAAGAGTTTATCATAATCCCTTGGGGGCTAAGTGGGGTACAAAATATCAGTCAGTCAAATGTACCTCATATAGCACCTATATATCCCCTATATAGGGGTCAAAGTATCACCAAAGTCTTGAACTATGTTGGGGTATATATAGCCCCCATATAGCCCCCATCAGGATTTTTTGAAATCTTTTTATCAATGCAGCAGAAATTAATTTAGATCGTTGTTGACTCTTTGATTTATACTTTAATATCAATTTTTTGTTGAAAAGCAATTCAGTTTTGATCTTTAACTTCTTGCTGACTATGTAACGAGTGCGTTATTACTTGCTTACAGGTTCAGCTTTCTCAACTGAATCATCATTAATACCCAAAGTCAATTGCAAAGGAGTTTTTTGGGCGTAAGCTTTCACGACCTGCCGATAAACTTCATAGTTAGTAGGTAGCGTATTCTGTGCATTACCCACTCCATAGGTCATTTCCAATTGTTGGGTCATCTTGGCCAACAACTGCTCCTGGTGGTTTCAATACATTCCGATTCACCACTGAAGTATTCGTTCATGTTTCAATGCGTGGCTGTGGTTGACTAGTTAGATCATTGGCATACTTGACTTGCCAGGAGTAACTGGTGAGTGCTGTAGCTTCATACTGTTCAGCAATAGTAGTGCTGCAACTAGTTAGTGTCAGTGCCGTTAGTGCAGTCATTATTGAGGGTAAAAATCTCAGCTTTTGCATTATCAGTTATAAATATCTTTCACCAATCACTCTTGAAGAGGGAGTGTGCCATCATTGCTGCCAAGGTGAAGGAATCGCTGTTGTTGAAAGCACCTGACCTGTTGTTAATCTGATCGCCGTCTGCTCACAATTAGGACATTGGATTTTCAACTGAATTAGTGAAGGATGACCTTTGTATTCTCCCATTACTGGTTCCCCAGTAAACTCGCTAATTATTCCCTGCTGACAGTGCCAACACTCGAATACCACGCGCCCCACTTGTTTATCGCAGTCCAAAAACTGGATATGTTGACAGCGTTCTGGCGCTAACTCTTCTTCTTCATCGCTCTTTGTCAATTGACCCTGTTGCTTGGGCTGTTGCGGTAATTTAGATTTTCTCTTGTCAGCAGAGGTACCTTTGGCTTTACTTTTCTCTAAATGTTGCGGTTTTTCAGCAGCGTTTGTCTTTGACCTTACAAGAGGTATCACCTCTGCTTGGGCTGGCTGCTCAACTGACGGCAGCTCAACACTGGGAGTAATGTCAGGCTGAGAGGTTGGCTGCTGTTTCTCTACTGGTTTATAAGCAACAAGGTCAAGCTTTGGGCTTTGATCGTTGGATTCGGCTTGTGGTAATGGTCTTTTTGACGGACGTTGAGTAGATTTCATGGACATCTTGATTTCAGTGGACTTGCCGAACTAGTAGTTTCCAATTTTCTGTTAATCCGCTAACAATGATTCTAGTTGTTCTAAAAGACTTGCAATCTTCTTAGCTTTTTTGGGATCTGACCACTGTGAAGACTTTAATATTTTCTGAGATATGTCTTGAAATTCTCTCTTCAAAGAAGGAGGCTCCTGATCCTTCGTCTCTTTGATCCAATCACGAATATCTGCTAAAGATAATTTCTCAGCAATCGCTTTTTTCAACAAACTAGCTCTCTTAGCTTTGTCTTTCAGTGTGGCGATCGCTCTAGCTTTAGTGTATTCTATTTGCCCAGAACGTAGTACTTCTATTACGTCAATTGGCATATTCAGTAGAGGTAGCCGACTGACGCGAAAGCTTTCTGGTGATAGCTTACCTACCGTCATAAAGACACTCTCTACAATTTCCCACTGCTTACGGAAAACATTTTCCGTGTTTTCATCTGACCACTCAACTTTCTTTTTATCTAAATGTGCTTTCCTGTTCAATAAAGCAATTACTTCTTTGACAGTACAATCCATTTGCCAGGAAAGTAAATTTAGTATTCCTTCTGTTTCCTCTATTGGATTTAAATCTTCTCGTTGTAAATTTTCCAATAAGGATAGCTTTAGAGCCGAAGCGTCATCAACGTTTAATATCAGAGCAGGAACTTCCATTAAGCCTGCATTTCGTGCTGCACGATAGCGACGCTCACCCGCAATCAATAAATACTTCCCGTCCCGCTCAGGACGCAACCATAATGGTGATTGCACTCCCACTTCTTTGATAGAAGCAGTTAACGTAGCAAGTTTATCTATATCGAAATAACGGCGTACTTGTTCAGGATTGCAAACAATTTTATCAATTGGTACAGCGAATTTAGCAGTATTATCGTCAATCCTCTCACTTCTTGCTAGTGCTTGTAATTGAGCATTTAGTGATTCTAGTTCAGCAATACGCTGTTGCGATTGAAGTAATTGTTCTTCAAATTCTGCTACTTGTGCATTAGCAGAGAAATAGTCATAACTCTTATTTTGTCCTTTGGTTGTCACCCTTATCCTCCTGCAATATAGCTGATAATTCTTGGCAGATAGGATGAAGATCCTTGATAGCTTTATGTGTTGAGCGATGCAAATGCAAAGGGATGCCTTTTCCAGAAGCATTACTGAATTCGCAAGAGTAGCGGACGTGCGGATAACATTTTATCTTCAAAGGCGAAAGCATTTCTGGTAACTGACCAAGCAAATCCCTTTGCGCTGCTTCGCCACTGTCATACTTAGTAGGTACAAATCCTAGTATCTGGGGCTGGGGATTTAAGCGCAACTTTTTACAAGCCCCTCGGTACCAAGACAGCAAAACATTTGCCCCTGTTAATGATTTGGGACTAAGTTCAACAAGAATTAACATATGCGTAGCTACTGCCAGTGCGACATCATTGAGATTACCCAATGTAGCAGGACAGTCCAGAATCACCAGTTGGTGTGGCAAAGGAAAATCTTCAAACCTGTCTGCCAAAACATATTCCCGGCGATTACGAACTGCCAAATCTGACCCAACTTGAATCATTACTGGCCCACCCAAGCATATTTGTAACTTACCCTTCGGCTTTCCCCATTCTGGCATCAGTAAAGGCCAGTTACCATCAAAATCCTCGCTGAATACTGCGGCGATTGTTTGCTCTAATGGTGGGTCTTTGTCTAATCCACAAAACTGACTCATGGAAACGTTAGTATCTAGGTCGAGTAGCACAACGTCAAAGCCGCGCTTTGCCATTTCATAGCCAATATGAACAGCTAGTGTAGTTTTGGAAACTCCTCCGGCATTGGCCCCAATCCAGAGAACAACTTGTTTCATCTATTTGCAATTTCGTATGCTTGCGTTTTGTTATACTCTATCTTTCAAACGAAATCAAGTTCAACGCTCGTTATTCAGGCTCAAAAAGCAACTTGGAACTATACGGAAAACGTTTTCCGTCCCCAATAAATTTCACGTCGCACGCCCCTAGTGTCAGCTACGCTATATCTGCCCCGTGTTGGAGGAGTTGCTAGAATGATTGACCATGACAGGCTTTTCAAAGAATT
>NZ_NOLI01000281.1:0-3766 GCF_002245975.1 Nostoc sp. 'Peltigera membranacea cyanobiont' 213
TCAAGCATGATACCGCCTAAAATCGCCTCTTCCGCTTCGATGTTTTGGGGTGGCAATTTATCAATCATGTCTCACCGCCAGTATTTTCAGCGAGATTTTGGCTTTGCGACTCTTCCCAAGCTCTTTGAGCCTGTCGCTGCCGTTCTTCAAGTTCTCGGCGGAATTCGTCTCGAGCATTTTTTGTTTCAGTTTTTTTGGCTTGTACCTGAATTGATGCCAGATATTTTTCGTAATAAACCTCCCAGCGATTTCTTCCGGCTTTGTTCTTGTGAGCTAACCAAGCCTCAATGTCATTCACTGGCTGACTAAGATTTTTGGTTTTTTCCTCACAAAATTCTAGAAAATTCGCTCGCTCGTCTTCTGAGAGAGTCTTTATAAGGTCTAAATAATTCTTATTGATCTTAGGGTTTTGTAATCCCCTCTCCACAAGGCTTTCAGCCTCCGCATGGTGCGTGGCGATCGCGCATGGTGCGTCATGATCCATCGTGGTGTGTGGTGATCCACTGTGGTGCGTGGCGATCGCGCTCGGTGCGTCATCACACCTTGGGTGCGTCATCACACCATCGGTGTCTTCACACACCTTGGGTGCGTCATCACACCTTGGGTGCGTCATTGCACCATCGGTGTCTTCAAGAAATTCGGGTGTGTCATTGCACCATAATCCCTTTGGCTTCACCTTGGTTCTGACTTGCAATAGCTCTAGATCAATGAATCCCTTTGCGTCCAATTCCTTGAGAGCGCGGCTTACCGTTTGCCTGTGGACTATCCGCTCTGGTGCTGACAGCTTACGAGCTACCTCGGCGGCATTGATGTCAATCCCTTGGTTATAAGGATCAATGGTTCGGATGTAGTAGAGGATATCCCTCTGTGCTGGTGTGAGTTCACGGCAGGCTTTCAGCCATTCTTCATGCTGAAGTGGATAGAAACGTCCCTGAATTTTTGAATTTGGTTGTGTCACAATTTTGCTAATACAAATGAAAAGACAAAATTTCACCTCGATCCGTTGGGATAGAGACTAATTTTTTAGGTGTCCATCATTAACACTTAGTCAACGAACTTTTATATTCAATCGTGACAAGGCATTTATTTGATGGCTATGCTAGTAATCTGAAGATTAAAGATATGTCTGGAAAAAAGCACTCCTAGCAAGAGTTTGGTAAGATTAGGGTATACATCATCGTTGTTGTTTCATCAAACATCAAATAGTATAACCGTTAAACTTAAGTATAATTAGCAAAGCAATGCAAAGTTTTGTATCAGAAAAAACACAAAGTTATCAGCAGTTATTCGATGAGATGATGAATCGCTTCAATTTGGAAGCGAAAAAGACTGCTGAACAGGCTAAAGTGTCAGAAGTAATGTTATCCCGCTTTCGTCGTGGTAAGGCGGATCTAGGAGCATCAAAACTAATAGCGCTACTTTTGGCTATTCCGGTAGAAGCTAGGGTGTGGTATTTATCTGAGTTATTTGGTCAGAGGCCAGGAATTAGCCTGCGATCGCTGATTGCTGAAGCACCTCCAGAAGAACAAGCTGAAGTTTTACGACTAATTGCTGATATTTTTGTGAATAACAGCCGTGAGGCTACAGATCCAGTGCAGTTCCTTACTTAAAGCTTTATAGCTCACCGTTCGCAATAGGATTATAGGATTTAACTAAGAGAAATTATCCACCAAGTTGCAAATATCCCAGATATTGGGGCAGATATAGCGTAACTGACACCAGGGGCAAGATAGTACAATTTTACCTAAAACAAAGGTTTGTAGTATGCTAATGACAGGACTAAAACTCTTATTCTTTCGTTATAGTCTTGTCTAACAAGAAGCAAATAAGGCTTGGTTGATTTATCTAAAAGCAATATTCAAAAGCTTATACAGTAATACTTTTAGCCTATCTTGCCCCTATTGTCAGCTACGCTATATTTACCCCATATTAGTGCAATTACCTTAACCTCTCACAGATGGATTAGGGTTAACTTAATCGTTAACGTTAATTTTCTTAGCCAATGTCTGAAATTTGCGTTGTTCACCAGCTTGTTTACGCTGTTGATAACGTTTTCTAGCTTGGTTTAGTACCTCTTGCAATAATTCCTCATTTTCTGAGCAGACGATAAATGCAGCTTCTAGGAAAGTATCTCTAGTAATTTTATTTACATTGCAAAACGTATCTAGCTTGGTATCAATATCCTGTTCTAACCTGATTGTTCGCCTGATGATCTGGGTTAACTCTAACTGCTGTTCTTGATTAGAAGTGCTTACCTTATCGTTTATTACTTCCTCACTATCTAAATCTGGTTTTGGTTTTTCAGGTAAATGACTAAATTCAGTAATTTTGTCATTTAGTAAGTTATCATATTGTACTTTTACAAGTGTTGTATCCCGTGCTGGAACACTTGGACGTGTCTTTTTCTTAAGGCGCTCAAAAACATCAGACATTCTTTTGTAACCTCTCGATAATTTGTTGGAAGGGAGTTTCGAGTTGTTCAAAGCCTAGAGAGGACAAACTTACACCTTTATCTATGGCCTTTTTAAATTGTTCAGATTCTAAAATTGAAGGTAAAACGACTATTTCTTCGGCAATTGTTCGCATTGCACTGATACTCGCCTTACTTTGTGCGACTTGGTTATTACCTACCCATTTATCTCTGAATGGCAAGATGCCAAGTACTATCCCTGAAAAAGCATCAATTTCTTGAAGCTCCTCAACTAAACTCAGAGTTCGGATGAGAGAATTTACACCTTTGGATGATGCTTCTACAGAAATGATGATATGGTCAGCTGCCCCCAACGATGTAAGGCAGATTTGCGATCGCTGAGGTGGCGCATCGACAATGCAGTATTGGAATAAATCTGATATCTCTTTTAAGCGTTTGCTCAGAACAATAGCTCCCATACCGCTCCCAGACAAAAATTCTTGAGCATTATCTAATCCATCATCAGCAGGAATTAACCATAGGTTTTCTCCGATTTCGTAAATACCGTCTTCAGTATTTATCTGTTTTTTGAGAACTTCTAGAAGCGTGGGTTGATTCTGCTGAACTTCGTGCCCCAGGTAAAAAGTTAGGTTCGCTTGGGGATCGGCATCAATCATTAGTACACGCTGTCCTGTTTGAGCAAGCATTCTACCCAACAAGATTGCAACAGTTGTTTTTCCCTGGCCACCGGACAAGGATGCACAAGTAAGAATTAACATTTTACTGACTACCAGCAGCATTGTGTAAATTAGTCAATATCATAATGCATAATGTTGTTTTTAAGTTATTTAGTCATTATGTAATTTAGTCATTTACAAATGACTAAATTGTAATTAACGCTATTTAGTCATTACTTTAGCTCTCAAAAAGTCCTACTCTTCGATAAGATAGTTGTAAAAATAGATTTTTGTCCCGTTTAGTTGTTACTGATTTTAGTCAAGACTGAATTTAGTCATTCATAAATAACTAAATTGTATAATAATGTAATCTAGTAAACCAGTTTTGTTTTTTGAATAAAATAAAACTTCAAAAATGCTGACGGGGGCTATATAGGGGCTATATGCACCCCAAAAATGATTTAGGGCTTCGATGAGTATTTGACCCCTATGTAGGGTATGTATGGGTGTTTTCTGGGGTATACTTGACTGTTGGACACTTTATACCCCACTTAGCCCCCAAGGGGGTATGATAAGCTCTTGAGGCTGGAGAAAAAAGAGGTGTGCGATTCGTTGGTTAGTGAATCACGGTAATCATCCCGTAAATAACTAACCCAGCCCGACAGCAGATTACTGTCAC
>NZ_NOLI01000282.1:0-3739 GCF_002245975.1 Nostoc sp. 'Peltigera membranacea cyanobiont' 213
GATGGGGACTAGGGACTGGGGAGTAGAGAGTGAGGGACAACGGGGATAAGGAGAATAACCCATGCCCCATGCCCAATACCCAATCCCCAATCCCCAATCCCTTATTTAGCGTAATCTAATCTGCTGGTCGTTGCAGGCGATAGTGCAAAAACACTTCTTGCTCAACTGTATGAACTTCTAAAAGTTGCAACTTGGGAGCTAAATCGGGTAAAAATCCTTTCCCTTCTACAGGTGTAGGTGCGGTACTACCACCTAAAATCAGAGGACAGACAGTTAACCATAATTCATCGATTAAATCTAAGCCCAGCAGGGAAGCGACTAATTCACCTCCACCCAAGACCACCAACCGTGCTATATCTATATTGGCTAGATGCTTCAAAGCTGCGAAAATGTCAATTTCTCGCCTTGGTGTTTCAAAAACCAGAATCTGCTCAAATTCTGGAGGACACTCTTGTGCCCCGGTTCCCAGAGTTGCGGGAAGCGTCTGTAAACGTCCTTTCCATGAAAGTGTTCCCTGTGTTGTCGTGAGTAGCCAGCGTCTAACTGGTTGCTTAAAAAAGTTAATTTCCGGATTGAGGTTTCCAGAGTGTGTAGTCACTATATGAACTGGCTGCGGAGGCTTCCCTTCTTGTGCCCGAAGTTGCACTAGAGTTGGATCTGATACAGTAAGTGTTGTTCCATAGGCCCGGAGAGTACCAGCACCGAATAAAACCGCATCAGAGGTAGCGATTTGTTTTTCTAGATGTGCTTTATCAGCCCTTGAGCCAAACCGAGCAGGCGATCGCCTAAAATCTGCTATCTTACCATCTGCACTCATTGCTAAAACAACTGTAGTATGAGGACGATGTTGCAACATTAAATTGATTTGATAGTTTGAATATTTTCTTTGTTCGTATGTAGATTCTCAAAAAAAATCCATGCTTGCAAGTTATTTTTTTACAATTTTATCACTGTATTTATATGCAACCAGAACAGCTTTTAAATCTAGCATATACGAGTTTTGGTATACCACGTTTCTTTTTGAATTATAGCAATTTGTTATTTTTAAACATTGAAAATAAAATTCTGATAATTTAATAAAATGTCTCATCTAGCCAGTCTAATTACATATCTTTGCTGTTGTGGTTTGCAGATGCAAAGTGAGACACTTGATGACTAATTACCGCCAATCTTCCTTTCGTCGAATTTTAGTAACGAGAATATTGCTGCTGTTCGTTCCAGTTTTACTTATAGGGGAGATTGTTGCCTTGAATAAGGCACGTTCTAGCATATTGGGAACCGCTCGTCAAAATTTAACAGAAAGCGCCATCAGTAAGGGAGAGAGAATTGGCGATGCGATCGCAATCTTAAAAGCTAATTTGCTGAGTGTAAGCAAAACAACGGTGATTCCGTCGAGTTCGCCTATACAAGAGCAAGAAATTCTCACGCAGCTAAAGCAACAACTTCCAGCCAATATTGAGTGTATCCAATTAACGGATCTGCTAAACCAGAAAATAATTGCCAGTAGCTGTGGCGATAGGGCTATTGGGGAGTTGACATTACCTTTGCCTAGTGATGGAATTGATGTCCAAGCAATCTTCCCGCCCAAAGCAGGAATAACTGGAAAAAGAAACACACAGAATCAATTACAATTAGTGGTATCTGCACCAGTCTCCGATAGCCGCAGAAATTTAGTTTACAGCTTAAGTATTCAGTCTGCATTGTACCAACAAACCAGAAATCAGCCGGGATCGCTCACAGGCGCTATGGTAGTGATTGCTGAAGATGGGACGATTTTGGCACATCCCTTCACAGACTGGGTGGGAACTAATATCAATCAACATCCAAATTATTCCCAACTCAAGAGCATAATTAAAAATGCCATTGCCGGAAAAAACGATTCGATAAATTTGTCTTTTAAAGAGGGAAACGAATTAGTAGCTGGCTATACAGCTATTGTAAATCCACTCACCCAACAACATCAGCAAAAATGGATAGTCTTAGCTGTTACTAGTGTTGATAATGCGCTTTTTGGTTTAGAGGAAATCAAACTAATTCTCATTGTTTTGACCGTTGGTTTGATTGGTGCAAGTTTGTTAGCCTCCCTATATCTAGCTCCTTACTTGGCACGCCCTGTAGAAGAATTGCGAGATTACGCTCTCAATATTCACTCTCACCACGCCGCCCAACCAGTTCCGCACAATTTCCAAATTCGGGAGTTCAATCAACTGGCTCAAGCATTAGACCAAATGGTAGAACGGCTCAAAGCTGGGGCGGAAGAATTAGAAATAGCTTGGAAAGAAGCAAAAACTGCTAACCAGATAAAAAGCCAGTTTTTAGCTACAACTTCTCATGAGTTGAGAAACCCATTACATACTATTATTAACTGCATTCGCGTGGTTGAAGATGGCTTATGTGATAGCCGAGAAGAAGAACTGGACTTCCTTAAACGTGCTGATGAAACAACAATTCATTTGCTAAATATTATTAATGATTTACTCGACATTTCTAAAATTGAAGCAGGTAAGCTTTCTGTAATCACTACACCTCTTGACCTCCGAAAAATATTATTAGAGGTGATTAATTTACAATCAGTTAATGTTCAACAGAAGGGCTTGCAATTGAAATGTGAGTTAGATCCTCAACCGATACCAATTAAGGCAGACGCGGCAAAACTGAAGCAGGTGCTGATTAATGTTATCGGCAATGCCACTAAGTTCACTGACACAGGAAGTATCACTATTGCTACAGAAATTCAATCTAGTAATGGTAAATCTCAAGTAGTGGTAATAGTTAAAGATACAGGTATAGGAATTGATCCCGCGCAACAACACAAACTGTTTCGCCCTTTTATGATGGTAAATGGCACAACCACGCGCCAGTTTGAAGGGACTGGACTGGGACTCGCAATTTCACGAAACTTAATTGAACTCATGGGAGGCAGCATTACTCTTGAGAGTACGGGACTTCATCAAGGTACGACACTGAAGATTACCTTACCCTTGATTGATATCTCGCTGTTACCTGCTTCAAAAAAAGATGAAAATGTCGGGGATTTGGGATTTTCCTCTGAGAATAAGGGAGCAAAAGCAAGCCAATACTCTAGCCTACAGGAGTCTGGGGGAAGCCCCTCTTTGGGGATCAATAAATCTGTAAAAGTAGGTGTAGACAAAGAGAAGTCGATGAAGTTCCAGGTGTTACTTGGGAATGAGACTTACGAGATTAGTCTTTCGCCGCAGCAAACTCTCTTGGTAAGTCTTCCAAAAACAGAAGTTTATGCAAATGGGACTTCTGATAGGTAATTTTTACCCATTATTTTGGTAAGAGTTGTAATTGAGTCCGTCGGTACAAAAGTAAAGTTTTTGCCTCCCTACTCTCCTGATTTATCCCCCATAGAACTGTGTTGGTCAAAACTCAAGCAGTTTCTCCGTTCCTGTGAAGCACGCTCACTAGAATCACGATGGCCTTGCAATAGCTGTTGCGGTCAATTACATTACCGAAGATGATGCCTTCGGTTGGTTCAACAACTGTGGTCTATTTACATGAAAATTGCTGTAACTATGATAGAAGCTAAAAATGTAATTGATGGAAACCTAGAAGCCTGTTGCACTTCTCCCATGACTGGGTTTTACCGCGATGGTTTTTGTCGCACAGGCGGCCAGGATTTCGGGTCGCACGTCGTATGTGCCGAAGTGACCTTAGAATTTCTGGAGTTCACCAAATCGCAGGGGAACGACTTAAGCACACCTGTTCCTGATTT
>NZ_NOLI01000283.1:0-3737 GCF_002245975.1 Nostoc sp. 'Peltigera membranacea cyanobiont' 213
CTACACAGCTTCTAGCCAATCGCACACCACAGACCTACACTCGCTCCCAAAGTTAACCCAAACCTGCCACTGTCCCATGCCCAATGCCCAATGCCCAATGATTATTCCAGCCTTAGAGGGTGTTTTAAAAGTCCCGAAAGGTATAATTTTCCAGTTCTGCACTGGGTTAAGTGCAATAGAAGGTAATCCCCGCATCGTCATCAATTGTTCTGGCAGAGGTTACAAAGATGTGCAAACCGTCGCCAAAGTCCTGATTCCTTCGATTAATTGCGTCTCCCCTAATTGACACCTGTGCAACTGGTGGAGATGGTGCTTCAACCTTTAATATCTCCACTGCTGTTGCCTTTGTTGCCGCCGCCAGGGTAAAAGTTGCCAAACATGGCAATGGATATTTTAGCAGGTTCTGTCAAAGGTATTGTCCTTGCTAAGAAAATTCTCCAAAGCGGTGCTGCTTGGATAAAACTAGAACAACTTGCTGAATTTTTGCGCTAATTGCCCTGGCGAATGGAATTTAAGGAGGTACTCAATTTGCTGAAATCGCAAATGCCTACTATATGCCCATTACGAACAGGTATGACAGTTAAAGCTAGTCTGACGGCCTCAGAAACTACCAGACCAGCATCACAAAACCTATTTAATAAGGAACTTACAATGGTTAAAACTAACCCTGCACAATCTAATAATACTCTTGCCCGATTACTGGTAAGCGTAAAGCTAAATATCATTATTCCAGCAGGAGTAATGCTTAGTTTTTTAGTCTATAGTTTTCAAGCTGCTTTTCATCCTCAGCAGCTTGAACAATCTGCCCAAGTTCAACTTCGCCCCTTTGGTCGTGCAGAGTATGAACAGTTGAAAATAGGAATGTCATTAACGGATGTGCGGTCAATCTTATATCAAGGTACTGAGGTTAACAGCTCTGCAACAATAGCAACCTTTGTCTGGGAAAATCCTGATAGCTCTAAAATCACCATCATTTTTGAGCATGACAAGCTCAAAGATAAATCACAGTCTGGATTGAAGTAACAAACCAGAGGTAGGCGATCTAGTTGGACTGCGATCGCTTGACTTAAACAGAAAGGCAATCGCACCCCCCATCGGCATTGGCGTTGGCGCTGGCGTAGCCTCTCGTACTCTTTTGATGAGCGATCGCAACTCACTATGAAGAAAGCTATTGAAAGACACCGCCGTTTAGTAGAATTTATTAGAATTTGGCAAAATGGCCAAGTTGTGAGATTGACCGCAGAACAAATTCCTCCTCTCAACTCAGATGAGTAACCTATTTTCCCTCATTCCAGATCAAATCCGAGATAAATTACCACTGACGGAGGATAAAAAACAACTACTTCAACAGCAAACCATTACTCAAGATATCCCAGGAACAATTCTGCGGGATTTTCAAACTATTTTAGAACTTCTCCAACCCAACGGCGTTGAAGTTAGTAGCACTTATCACCAATTCTCGCTTAAGTATCTCCAACAACTTAACTCACAATTGAGTTATCCCATAGATATTAACCTCAAACGTCCTGTACAAAAATCCTATCCTTATATTCACGGTCTTTATTTCCTTCTCCGCGCCTCTGGACTGTCTCAAATTATTACCGAAAGTAAAAAGAGCAAGTTAGTTTTAGACCAAAAAATTCTGCAAATTTGGCAAGGATTAAACCACACAGAACAATATTTCACACTATTAGAATCTTGGTTAGTTTGGGGAGAAAGCGAACTCTTAGGCGACCAAAGAGATATGTTTGACCAAGCATATCGCTGTTTATTATTTTGGAACAATCTCCCATCATCAGGATTAAAAATTAATAATTACTCAGAAAAAGATAAATTAGTTTATTATCCTGGCTTCCACAATCTCGCTCTCTTACATTTATTTGGATTAATTGAAGTGACATCAGTCAAACCACAAGCCGCTAAAGGCTGGTGTTTTACTCATGTAAACCCCAAGGCTTGGGGTAATGCTCTCATGGCTGTATTAACAGAAAGTCGCTCAAATATCCAAATAGAAGATTACGCCACTTTTCGGTTAGATTTTCGCATAGCTTTTGACAATTTAAAACCTTATCTCCAACCCTATTTCCCGGAATGGTCACAAACTTTGGTGATTGCTGAAGGCGGTTTTACTGAGGGTGTTTATATATTGAAAGCTAATTTAGAGAATGCTTGGCGACGGATTGCTATTCCTAGTTACTTCAATTTAGATGAAGTCGCTGCCGCAATTGTGCAAGTATTTGATTTTGACCCGGAACACCTCTACAGATTTATTCACAAAGACCGTTTAGGAAGAACTTTGGAATTTAATCATCCTGTTGTCGAAATTTCTCCTGATACCTGCGATTTTCGTTTAGGCGATTTATCCTTAGAGGTAGGCAGTCATTTACAATTTATCTTTGATTTACTGCAAGAATGGGAATTTGATTTATATGTAGAGAAAATTGAACCAGCTAATGACAAAATGAAAAAGCCCAAGATTCTTGAATCTCATGGTGAACCGCCAGCGCAGGATGGTGAAGAAGAAGAAAGCTGGGAATAAATTTGCTACTGTGATTGGCTACGTTTTTAATCCATACATGTCAGAAGTGGTAAAGCATCGCTCTATATTGGTTTTCAGTTGCAGTTCTAGCTAGTATGGGATAATTCTCCACTGCTCACCCTCCTATTTTGCCCGAATTTCTTACCGTGTCGGCAATATTTCCAGTTGTTGTTGGGTACAAGCAATCCTTTGATATAGAGAAGCAATTTCCTGGTTCAGCAACACATAAGCAGATATGCAAGTGAGTTTTGCAACTTCAATAAATACATCTGCAAATTTAGCCACCTCTCGCCTTATATCAAGTTCCAAACTCCTAATGTCATCACTCAACTTATATTTGCGGGTATTCGTCGCGTCGAATTAAATTAAAAATAATGAAAAAACCACAAACTGTCAAATCATTGGAAGAATTAGGTCGGGTACGTTTGTCAAAAAACTTTTTTATGCGTGATTTTCTACACTCAGAAATTTCTCAAATTGAAGGAATCCCAAATATACCAGATAATCCTGATTTGGCGATCGCCTCCGGCAAAAGTCTTTGTGAACAAGTTCTAGAACCAATTCAACAAGCTTTCGGAAGAATCAGCATTCGCTCTGGATATCGGTCATCTTCTGTCAATGCTAAAGGTGCAGAAAATAATAACCAGTACAATTGTGCTAGTAACGTATCTAACTATGCAGTTCATATCTGGGATGTTCCAGACGCTCAAGGTTATATGGGTGCTACAGCCTGCATTATTGTGAATTCCTTCATTGATTATTATGAGAAAACTGCCGATTGGACAGCCTTAGCATGGTGGATTCACGATCAGATTGATTATTACAATGCAATCACCTTTTTTCCAAAATATGCTGCTTTTAATATTGGTTGGTCTGAAAATCCTGAATGCAGAAAACTATACATTTACAGCTATATCCCTAATCCTTACACAAGCAAAAAAGGATACTTAACACGCTTAGGCGCAGAAAATTATTCAGGTTCACATGAACAGTTTTATGAAGGGTTTAAACACAGTTAGCTATTACACTTTAACTTCAGACTCTAGAAGGTGTGACTTGAAGAAGATTTTGGACAAGTTTTGGAAGGAGAAGTTGGACAAGTTGCAAGCTGAAATACCTATAACTTCGTTAAGGTATTAATCAAGCGATGCCTTCGGCGGCAAGCTACGCAAGTTTGGAAAAAGAAAATGGACATAAT
>NZ_NOLI01000284.1:0-3678 GCF_002245975.1 Nostoc sp. 'Peltigera membranacea cyanobiont' 213
ATGTCGCTCATATTTCTGTGTCAAAAAACTCTCTGATGTTCTTTTACCACAGAATGTTAGTATTTTGGAGATGTCTAAGGTATTCTCAAGGAAGTGCAATTAGCGATCGCTGACCTACCTAGTTTGAAGTTAGGTTTGACCGACGGGAATGTTATTACTCTTGACCAAAATGCTGCTGGTATCGGCTGGTTTATAGATCCTACTCCAGAGGACGATTCAGAGTTTAACCCAATTGAAAATAGTCCAGTAGAGGGAAAAGTTGATTTACTGAGCGTCATCGTTCATGAAATGGGACACGCACTTGGTCTATCTCATGTAGATTACGGTACTTCAGTGATGAGCGCTACACTACCGATAGGGGTGCGGCGTCTTCCCACTTGGGAGGATATTCATTCTACTCATGAGATATCCTCTGAATTAGCAGAGTCAAATTTCGATACTTTAGATACTAATGTTTCTAGCTCTAATATAGTTTATTGGGTTGGTGGCAGCGGTTATTGGGACGATTTAACTCATTGGAGTACGGGGAGATTACCAGGAGCTACAGATGAAGTTGTGATTGATGTGCCACAAGAGGTTATGATTACCTTTCGTCAAGGCTCAACATCAATTGCCAAGCTGACAATTCAAGAAGATTTGGTTATTTCTGGTGGTAGTTTAACAATCCTTGGGGAAGGGGCGATTAATAACGACTTCATTCTTAGTAACGGGACATTAAACACAACAGGAACAGTAACACTCAAAGGACGAGAAAATCAATGGTATGCAGGGACGTTTAGTGGACCAGGAATAGTTAACATTGCTGCTGAAGCAACTCTGAATATCGCTAACGGTTCTTATAAATACCTAAGAAATAAGATTACCCTCAATAACCAAGGTACAATTACTTGGTATGGAGATAATTATTATATTGATGCTGATGATACAAGTACAGGTGAGGTAATTAATAATCAAGGAATCTTTGAGGTTAAGAATGACCGGACGCTCTACTACCTTACCTTCAATAATAGTGGCACTTTCATCAAATCAGATAGTACCGGAACAACTACTTTTTACGACTCGACATTCAACAATACTGGCACGGTTGACGTGCGTCAAGGTAGAGTGAACTTTAGAGGTGGTGGTAGCAGTAATGGTGGGACTTTCAAACTAGCTGCCAATACCACTGCTGAGTTGAGTACTAGCTATAACTTTGCTGATGATACTAGCTTCACTGATACAGGAACAATTTTGGTTACTGGAAGTAATGTTAACTTCAATCAGTCAACAGTGAATCTGGCAAATCTAGTCATCAGTGGTGGAACATTGAACACTACCGGAACGGTAATTGTTAACAATGACTTTATCCTTAATAATGGAACATTAAATACTACCGGAACAGTCACCCTCAAAGGACAAAATAATCAATTGTATGCGGGGGTACTTAGTGGCCCAGGAATAGTTAACATTGCTGCTGAAGCAACTCTGAATATCACTAACGGTTATTATAAATACCTAAGAAATAAGATTACCCTTAACAACCAAGGTACAATTACTTGGTATGGTGATAATTATTATATTGAAGCTGATGATACAAGTACTGGTGAGGTAATTAATAATCAAGGAATCTTTGAGGTTAAGAATGACCAGAGGCTCTACTATCTTACCTTCAACAATAGCGGTACCTTCATCAAATCAGATAGTACCGGAACAACTACTTTTTACAACTCCGTATTCAACAACACTGGTACAGTTGATCTTCGACAAGGTAGAGTGAACTTTAACGGTGGTAAATTTATTAAAGCAGCAGGAACTATTCAGCAAAATGGAGGAACCTTTGACACTTCTAATAGTACCTTTATTGAAGATAATCAGTTACCTAATTTCAAGATAACTGGTGTAGATGTAAAAACAATCATAAAACCTGGTTCTAGCATTGGTGTCAGTTGGACAGTAGAAAATCAAGGCAACGACGTAACAGATGCAACAACTTGGTATGATGCGATTTATCTGTCTGAAGATAATACTTTCGATGTGACAGATACTTTCCTCAGTCGTGTATCAAAACAAACTCTACTAGCAGTTAATGCAAAGTATACCGTAGATCATACAATTACCCTACCAAAAACAGCTACAGGCAACCAATACCTACTATTTGTTACTGATGAAAAATATTACCAATTAGAAGGAGATGAAAATAACAACGTCTTTGCCCAAGCTATCCAATTTTTGGATCTCAACAATAATCCACCTACAGAGGTGAAATTAAGCAATAATAAAATTGATGAAAATAGTTTGACCGGAACACTAATTGGCACACTAAGTACTATTGATGCCGATTTGGATGAAACTCATACTTATAAAATATTAGATAGTGCAAGTGGTCGCTTTTTCTTAGACGGGAACCAAATAAAAGTTGCAAATGGAGGATTATTAGATTTTGAAAAGCAGAAAACCTATAACATCATCGTTCAATCTGTAGATAAAGGAGGATTAAGTCTAGATCAAACTTTGGAAATCAATATTAATAATGTTAATGAAGCTCCGTTTGATATTCAAATTAACAATAATCAAATTAATGAAAATAGCTCTAATAGCTCTGTAATTGGAATTTTAAATACTCTGGATTTAGATGGTTTTGATACTTATCTCTACGAATTAGTCAATGACGCTGGTGGTAGGTTTAAAATAGTTGGCAATGAATTACAAGTTGCTAATAGTAGTCTATTAGATTTTGAAGATAATACTAGCCACACAGTTAGAGTAAAAGCTACAGATGCGGGTAGCTTAAGTTTTGAAAAAACATTCAGCATTGCTATCAAGAATGTCAATGAAGCACCAATAGCAATTCAGTTAAGCAATAACAGCATTAACGAGAATAGCTCCAATGGTACACTGATTGCAACATTTACCACAACCGATGCAGATAGAAATGATAGTCATACTTACACATTACTCAATAACGCTGACGGGCGTTTTGGGATTGTAAATAATCAATTAATAGTTGCCAATAGCGCTTTATTAGATTTTGAGCAAAACACCAACCATATAATTACTGTTAGAACTCAGGATATAGGCGGTTTAACTCACGAGCAAAATTTCAACATTAACGTTATTAATCTCAAAGAAATTGACCTAGTACCAAACATCACCAAACTGAATGAGATCCCAATAACTAGTGGAACAATATTAAGAGCAACATCGGGTGATATAATATCCTTAGAATGGGACGTAAAGAATGCAGGTGCAGACACTACATTGGACACTTGGGTTGACCGCATTTACCTATCAGATGCACCCCCAGAAACATTTACTCCCAATAACAACGATTTTATCAAAGAAGTAACACATACAGGCGGGCTAGTAGCAAAAACAAGCTACAGTGAAGGGTTAAACATTAAATTACCTATAAATATTAGCGGTACAAAGTACCTATATATAATCACTGATGCTAACAACAGTGTTAATGAGCTTAACAATACAGAAGATGCAGAACAAAACATCGTCTTTCAACAACTACAAATCGAACTAGCGCCCTACGCAGACTTAGCAGTTTCTAATGTTACAGCACCTATTTTAACTATCGGCGACCCAGCAAGTGTAACCGTTGGTTGGACAGTAACTAGGGTGTTGACTTTGGGTGTTTTGAGGTGATATTTCTTCATACATAATATATGGCTCAAAATCTCCTCAAAAAAT
>NZ_NOLI01000285.1:0-3662 GCF_002245975.1 Nostoc sp. 'Peltigera membranacea cyanobiont' 213
ACGGTTTCTCGTAGATCGGGGTGTTGTGCTAGCACAGCTTCGATTTCTCCAAGTTCAATGCGGAAGCCGCGAATCTTCACCTGATAATCAATGCGACCCAAAAACTCAATGTTGCCGTCGTTAAGGTAGCGGGCTTTGTCGCCAGTCTTGTAAAGACGAGTTCCCTCTGTCCCAAATACATTAGGAATAAAGGCTTGATCTGTTAGTTCTGGCTTATTGAGATAACCACGACCAACTCCCGCTCCACCAACATATAGTTCGCCTGCTACCCCTATTGGCACAGGTTGTAGTTGGGGGTTCAAAATATACAACTGAGTATTTGCTACTGCCCGACCAATTGGTGTATTGAGAGTTTCTGCCCCTAATGGCTGATATATGGGGTAATGTGTAACATCATCAGAGCATTCTGTAGGACCATAGGCATTTAAGATTGGTATGGTTGGATAGTGGTTTAACCAGCGATCGCATAGGTTTGGTGGCAATGCCTCACCAGTTAAGATTAACCAACGTAACTTAGACAAATGGGGACGTTCCTGGTTGTGTGATTCTATCTCCAGAAGCATCATTTGCAACAGCGAAGGCACAACCTCCAGGATAGAAATTCCCTGCTTCTCAATCTGCTCCAACAATTTTGCCGGGTTATGTACAATCTCATTGCTAAAAATCTCAACCCGCCCACCTACAAGTAGTCCTACCAGCAATTGCCAAACCGATATATCAAAACTTTGGGGAGCAGTTTGAGCGATGGCGTCAGTTTCTGTGAGCTTGAGATCCCATATTTTCGCATATAAATGATTGAGCATCCCTCGATGCTCGATCATCACTCCTTTTGGCATTCCTGTAGAACCAGAGGTGTAGATAACATAAGCTAGGTTTTTATTTGCTACTACACTTACGGGATTTTGCTCGCTCTGTTGAGAGATTACTTCCGAGTCTGTATCGAGGTAAACTACACGTGCTTTGTTTTCAGGCAATGCGGTTGCTATATTCTTGTGAGTCAACAGCACAGACACTTGTGAATCTGAGAGAATGTAGGCTAAACGTTCTTTGGGATAGTCCGGGTCTAATGGTACATAAACACCGCCTGCCTTGAAAATTGCCAACAGCCCCACTAACATTTCTAAGGAGCGCTCCAGACAAATACCCACCAGTACCTCTGACTTGACTCCGATCGCTTGCAGGTGGTGTGCTAGTTGATTGGCACGACAATTCAGTTGCTGATAAGTAAGTTGTTGGTTCTCAAACATCACCGCTACCGCTTTCGGGGTGCGCTCCACCTGAGCTTCAAACAATTGATGAATACACCTGTCGAAAACATACTCAACCTGGGTGTTGTTCCATTCCATTAGCAACTGATGTCGTTCTACTGTAGTTAGCAGAGGCAATTCAAAAATCGGCTGATGGGGATTAGTCACAATTCCCTCGAGTAAGGTCTGAAAATGCTCCAGCAGCCGAGACATCGTGCTAGGGTTAAACAAATCAGTATTGTATTCCAATTCCCCTGTCAGTTCCAAATCAGTCTCTGTCAGCGACAAGGTTAAATCAAACTTCGTCGTAACGTTCTCCATTGCTAAGGAAGTAACGTTTAGACCTGGCAGATCCAGCGTCTGTGCTGAGTTATGCTCAAAGTTAAACATGACCTGGAACAGGGGATTATAACTTAGGTTGCGTTCTGGATGTAAGGCTTCTACAACTTGCTCAAACGGCAAATCTTGGTGAGCATAGGCATCCAGGGCGACCTGCTGCACCCGAGCTAATAGCTCTGGGAACCTGGGTTTTCCAGACAGGTCGATACGTAACACTAAGGTGTTGACAAAAAAACCAATTAATGATTCAGTCTCCAAGCGATTGCGATTGGCAACGGGGGAGCCGATCGCGATGTCCTCCATGCCACTGTATCGTGAGAGTAAGATTGCAAAGACCGTCAGCAGCGTCATGAACAGTGTCGCTCCTGATTCCTGACTGAAGGTCTTCAACTTCTGAGTCAGATGGAGACCAATCTGAAAGTGCTGGGTATCACCTTGGAAAGTCTGGATTGGGGGGCGTGGTCGGTCTGTAGGCAGTTCCAACACAGGAGAAGAACCCGTCAATTTCTGCTTCCAATAGTTAATTTGAGTTTCCCGCACCTTCCCTTGGAGCCACTGATGCTGCCAGCAAGCAAAGTCAGCGTACTGAATGGGCAGTTCTGGCAAGGGGGAAGGTTCAAGACAAGAGAAAGCTTTATAAAGGATGGCTAACTCTTGGACGAATATCCCGATTGACCAGGCATCAGAAACAATGTGATGCATCGTCAGCAGCAACACATGTTCATCTGCTCCCAAGCGCATGAGGCTAACCCGCAGCAGAAGGTCGTTCGCTAGGTCAAAAGGTCGGTGAGCTTCTTCTCTGGCTAACCGTTGCACCTCAGCAGATTTTTCTTCTGCTGTTAATGCTTGCAAGTCTAACATGGGTAAAGTAAAAGTTAAACTTGGAGCAATTACCTGAACAGCAGTTCCATTCACCGTTTTAAAGTTGGTACGTAAAACCTCGTGACGTTGGACAATTTCTGCGATCACTTGTTCTAAAGCAGCTACTTGCAGGAAACCGATGAGTCGGACTCCCGTAGCCATGTTGTAGTTAACACTCCCTCCTTCCAACTGATCCAAAAACCATAAGCATTGTTGAGCAAAGGATAACGGAACTGTTTGTTCCCTAGAGACTGCTATAAGCGGTGGAACTTTGTCTATATCGCTTGTTGAAGAAATTTGTTTGTGTGTTTGTAGCTTCTGAAGCAGAAGTTCACGCTTTTCTAAAGAAAGATTATCAAGACGTTTTCGCAGGTCACTCATAAATTTTTTCTAAATTAATCCTAAATTAAAAAGTGAGTGGGGGAATCACTAACTAATGACCAATTCCCCATGCTCAATCCCTTACTATTCAGTTAGCAATTGCTTCACTTCCTCATCTGATAATTCATCAATCTCAGTTAAAAATTGCTCTAGCATATTGTTTTCCGCTTGCTCAATTTGTTGGGCAGCTAGCAGTTCAGCAAGCTCGGCAATGGTAGGACTTTCAAACAAACAGCGCAGGGGTAACTGAATGGAGAAGGCTTCGCGTAGCCGAGAAATAAGTTGGATGGCTAGCAGAGAATGTCCTCCCATTTCAAAGAAGTCGTCGTGGATGCCAACTTTTTCCAACCCTAAAAGTTCAGTCCAGAGGTCAGCTAGAATCTTTTCTCTAGGAGAGTGAGGTGCAACAAAGCCATTTTCAAGACTGATTTGAGATAGGTCAGGCGCTGGTAGCGCGTGGCGGTTTATTTTGCCATTGGGCGTCAGGGGCAGAGCATCCATCTGCACAAAAGCATGGGGGATCATGTAATCAGGCAACTTATCTCTAAGGAAGTGGCGCAGTTCATTGGGATTGAATGCTAATTGATTCAGTACAACATACGCTACAAGATTTTTGTTTCCAAGTTGATCTTTGCGATCTAATATTACAGCTTGCAGAACAGAAGGATGTTGAGTCAATACAGATTCAATTTCCCCAAGCTCAATGCGGAAGCCACGAATCTTCACCTGATAATCAATACGACCGAGAAACTCAATATTGCCGTCGTTAAGGTAGCGGGCTTTGTCGCCAGTCTTGTAAAGACGAGTTCCCTCTGTCCCAAATACATTAGGAAT
>NZ_NOLI01000286.1:0-3640 GCF_002245975.1 Nostoc sp. 'Peltigera membranacea cyanobiont' 213
TATAGTTCATAAATACTATTCGCCGACAATTAGTTAAGTACTAATGAACTTGTGACAGTTAGGGTGCGGAATGTGGGATAAAATAAAGCACTACTTTGGCACAGCAGCTTATGAGGTAGCAAAACTCCTGTTAGCCCAAGGGCATCTAAATAAAGGTCGTAATGGACTGTGGGCAAAAGGCTATCCCCATAAAGATGTTAACTTTCGGGGTGGTTTATCTCAAACTACCATCAAGCTAGTAGATGCAGAATCTGGGGAAGAACTGGAGGAAATTTCAGAGGATATTGCCCACCGGGAAGTCCATCCCCAAGCTATCTACAAACGACAAGATGCAAATGGACGAATGCTGACTTATCAGTGCATCTCCCTTGACTTAAACAGCAAGCAAGCCATTTTAAAACAGACAGCAGATAGCCCACTGTTTACAGTTGCAGTTACAGAATCAGAAACCAGTAGCCTAACAGTGCTAACAGATCCGGTGAAGTTACCATTGCTATTTTCTCAACTCAGTGAAGTTGATGACAGTCAGGAATACTTAACCCTGGAACTTAGTTTTGGTGAAGTTAAGCACATTACTAGTGGTTACAGTTTAATGACCCAAATCTATGAGCAGACTTGTTTGAACAAGCGGTGTCTTAACTACAAAGAGCCGCTACCTAAAGAACGTCGTTGTCCGCTTTGTAGCAAACTCACACGCAAAGCTTTGATTGTGAAAACTCTATCAGAAGAAAGGTTTGAGCAGCCTTTCCGTACCCGATTTTCAGCACCAATCGTCAAAGTAGCGATTAACTCAAGTGCGCGGGAATACCTCCAGCACAATGCCAAGGAAACTAGAACTAGTCTTACTCGCAGTGGAGAACCGATTCCACCAGGCTATCAACAGTTATGGGAATACTCCACTACCTTGATTGCTATCCACAGCTTTGGGCATCAAATTATGAGAGCGTTACAGCTGGTGGCTAGAGTTGACCCCAAACAGGTGAATTTTGCAGTAGTGAAGGAGTTAGGGGAAAGTAACAATTACACAGGCTATTTCTATGATACCAGTGATGGTGGTAATGGTGCGGCTGAAGCTGTGTTTAAACATCTGCCAAAACTTGCTGATGCTGCGAGAGAGATCGCACTAGATTGCAACTGCGATACTGGCTGTGCCAAGTGCCTAATTCAACATGGTTGCCCTGATGGTAACACTGCTTTATTGAAGCAGATCGGATTACTGTTGTTAGATGCGATGACCTCCGGTCGGTCGGAGACCATCGCCTCCACCGGGACGTAGCCCATCGCTGCACCTGATGTTTGACACAAGCATCGTGGTAAACATCGCTCAAATTCCAGATTTTATTGTTCCAGATACTCAATCACTGCCTCCAAGTCTGCAATCGCCCGATTAAATCGATTGAGTATTGCTTCTGCTACTTCTGGTTGGGCGTTGACAGTCGGTAGTTTTTCTGTGACCACACCTTTGAGTGCTTCTAGCCACAGCGACAAATTTGTATGTCGAACTGCTGTCAACAATCCCATGTTGGTGAGAACAGACAAGTGAAACCCAAGTTGGTCTTGTCCACCATAACCCAAATATCCGTTGCTCAGTTCTAGTTTTTCTGGAGTAAATTCAAAATACTGGTCAGAGGTAATACCAGCAGATTCTAGTTTGGGTTGTGGTAATGGAGGTTGGGATTGAGTCATTTCTAAGAGTTGCCATCGCTTGCAGCTTAATTTTACAGGTATCTAGAATTAGCGCGATGTCTACAACGGGCGTAGGTGAAGCACTCCCACACTTGAGCAGTCCGCTTTACCCAATCTATGAGGTGCCGCAGCTACGCCCATCGTAGACATCGCTATAATAAAACCAGTATCACGCTCGGAAAACTCACAATGTCCATTACGCTTGATCTGCCACCGAAAGTTGAGGCGCTGCTGCGACAGCGTGCTGAAAGTACTGGACAAGATATTTCGCAAATGGCGCTAGCGGTGCTGACTTTAGGACTGAGTTTGGACGATCAAGATTTTTTTGAGGCTTTAAAGGGAATCCAACGTGGGCTTGATGATTTTGAGCAAGGACAATTTTCGAGTTTAGAGGACTTCATTGCTGAACAAAATCAGAAATATGGATTGTCTCTTGAAGCATGACATACCGCATTGATTTCTCTAGCATTGCGAAAGCCGAAGCGGATGCCACATTCTTAAGTTTTTCTCAGTTTACCACAGATGAACGCGCCCAACTCTGGTATCAAGGGCTGATTAAAGCAATCGTCTCTCTGCAAGAAATGCCTCGGCGCTGTCCAATCGCTCGAGAGGATGCCTTCTTTAGTCAAGAAATTCGTCAGCTTATTTACGGGCAAGGAAAGCAAACCTATCGTATTCTATTTACGGTTCTTGAAGATCAGCCTGTTTCCACGGTGAGAATTCTCCATATTCGTCATGGCGCACAGAAGACAATTGGTGAGCCGGAAGTAGAAGATTGATCATATTGACATTCCATCCACAATATCTTCCTCAAGATATGGAGTGTAGGCGTAGCCTGATGGTGACGGGCTACGCCTACACTCCTTTGCCCAAACCACGTTACAGAGCGATCGCATGAAAGCAGAAAAACAACATTTGTAACAAATAAAGAAGCAATGAGAGCAATAAAAATAAAACGGAGCGATGGCTTTGCCAAAGCCTTTGGCTAACACATATTGAAGCTCTAATAGACTGAATAATATCCAAAGTGACAATACTGCTTCAGATTTAGTGCAGTAATTTTACAGTTCTTATTAGATGTGCTTTATTTACCTGATATTAGCCATATTATCGCTGAGTGCATAGCAATCAACTGCCAAACAATCTGATCGATCTCTAAATCTAATATGCTGTAATCAATGACTGCCTGACGAATAGGTCTATGTCCTTGATTGACAGCTAATTATTGGATCTTGGCTGTACGTATAATTAATTTGCAGCTTACCGCTGCATTGGAGAGATGTTATATTCTCTCCACCATGCCAGTAATTAATCTTGCCGATATTCAACAAATTACTAAAAAACAGCAACAACTCCTATTACCCAGTCAAAAATATTATCCAAATCGCTCTGCTTTTGACTCTATAGTTGCAGATAATTTATCTTTGGTGATGAAACAACTATTTTTAGGACTGACTGTAGAACCTTTATTAAATGCCTATCCTCAAATTGCTCAGTGGGTTGATCAAATACAGGAACTTGCACCGGAAATTTTTAAATCTCGGAAAAAGTTATTAGTCGATAATCCAGTTATTGCACCTCTTGCAATTAATGACGACAAGCACTTTATTCAAGTATTAACAAATATAGCATTTAAACAAGGTATTCCCCGGCTTTATGAATGGGCTATACGCCATCCATATTTAAGCTGGCAAGACCGGGTAAAATTGTGGACTACGGCTAGACAATACTCAGTTGCTCCTAACCAAATACAACTCGTAATTTTAGCATTACATCCTGTTAAACCAGCCCAAAGATTGGATGTACGCTGGAATAAAAAGGATCAGATGCAGACTGAAAAATGGTTAATTAAACTACTGACTCAATCTCCAGATAAAAAATCACAATCAAACATAGTCATTCCTGAGTTATCGTCAATGGTCAATTTAGAAGCTATTCCAGAAGTCAAGATTTA
>NZ_NOLI01000287.1:0-3556 GCF_002245975.1 Nostoc sp. 'Peltigera membranacea cyanobiont' 213
TACTCTTGGGCGAAAGTCTAAGTTTAGGCACTCCCCTGTGATTACAGAAGCCCCAACTTCAACCGGACTCGGTAAGTTGGGGTAGTTCACTCTGTTATCTTTCTAACGTAGATTTTGGTATAGACAAATGATTAGGTATACCAAATTTGTTCCTCCGATATATCTAAAGTTGAGCAGAAGACAGTGCAAATTTGAGATTCAGTACTAAAAGCAGGTTAGCTGTAGTACTTTATATAAAACTTACGTAATTAATAGACAAGTGTGAGTGGAGAATCCAGAATGGAGCAACTCAACACTGACAATACCTAAACTCAGCAGAGCAATGTTGCCATTTAGCTGGAACCCTAATTTGTCGGTAGGGGCACAATACCCTGCGGGTACTTCGTTATAGAGCAAGTTTGCATACAAACAGACAATTCCGGCGATTCTAAATCTTAATTTTAGCTATTTTGCGAAATATTTAACAGGGTCTTTGACTTTGCCTTTTTCTTGATAATTACTTCCCCTAATGGAGACTATTCACATCAATTTCTAGCTTTTCACCAGTGTCTATCTTTATAACACTTCTAGTCACTGGTGACAGCATCTCCAAACTCACCGCCCCTAACACCTGCTCGTCAGAAACTTCCAAGTATCTCTGCAACTGCTCCATTTTCCGATTAATAAATCCTCAACATTTAAGAAACTGGTTTGCTCGTTGTTGCTAGCTAACTTCGCACGGATTTGATTAGGAAATTAATCATTTTTTGTGGACTGGATGAACTAAGAATCCCACCCCTTCTAGGGGTGGGTGGGAATGTCACTAAACATTACTCGTAGTGCTAACAAGTTTTTCCCCTTTCAACATCCGTGCCGCCGCTTCGAGGAGAGCTTCTTCGAGGTAGGGCTTGGTAAAGTAGCCACTTGCACCGAGTTGAGCGGCAATTTGTCTGTGCTTGTCTGCACCCCGCGAGGTGAGCATTGCGATCGGTAGATGGTTGAGGTTAGAGTCTTTTTGAATGCGAGAGAGTAATTCCAGACCATCGCAACGAGGCATTTCGATGTCGCAAAATACGATATCGCAAGGCAGACCAGAGCGGAGTTTATCCCAGGCTTCTTGACCATCACGCGCCTGTTCGACGCGATAACCTGCTTTGTTAAATGTCAGGGATAGCAATTCTCGGACTGTAATGGAGTCATCCACGATTAACACTGTCGGGTCAATCTTCGCAGGAGAGGTGTCTTGAGGAACCCCTTTCTGTTGCCAAGAATTGCCACCCATTTGTGTAGAAATCCGTCCCTGGAAGATGTCAATGATTTCCAGCACGTCAGCAATAGGCATAATCCGACCATCACCCAGGACTGTAGCACCAGCGACACCAATGGGTTTAGGTGCTGGCCCTTCAAATTGCTTAATTACAATTTCTTGTTCGCTTAACACCAGGTCAATCTGTAGAGCAATCATGGTATTTGCCGATCGCACTACGACCACAGAAACCATGTCATCATCTCGCGTACCGCCATAGACATTACCGCGACTGATTTGCCGATTGAAGGTTAAAAGTTCTTTTAAAGGACGGAATGGCAGCACCGTATCGCGCCAAGAAATAAATGATTGGCCATTGGCATCGTGCTGAATATTTTTCACTGGGATATCCAGCGTATCTTCTACACCGTCCATTGGGAAAGCGATTCTAGAGCGATCGGAGACGCAGCAGAGGGCTTTACAAATACTCAGAGTCAGTGGTAGACGAATTGTGAAGGTAGTTCCCTTGCCGATCGCAGAATCGGTGTTAACTGTCCCCCGAATTTCGCTAATCTCGGAACGCACTACATCCATACCCACACCACGACCGGAAATTTCATCGGCTTGGTCTTTAATCGTAAAACCAGACTGGAACAGCAAATCGTAAACTTCCAGGCGAGACATCGCTTTTGCCTGCGCTTCTGTAATCATGCCAATCTTCACCGCCTTAGCCTTAACCTTGGCAGAATCTATGCCTGCGCCATCATCGCCGACAGAAATGATCGTTTGGTTCCCTTGGTGGAAGGCACGGATAGTAATGATTCCTACAGGTGGTTTACCAGCCGCTTGTCGTTCTTCTGGGGTTTCAATACCGTGAGCGATCGCATTATTCAGCATGTGAGTTAACGGATCGGTCAGATGATCCAAAATCATCTTGTCAATTAAGGTATCGCCACCTTCGATTACCAACTCCACTTGTTTGCCACACTTGATGGCGTTGTCGCGCACTCCTCGCCGCCAGCGATCGATAGTTTGAGCAAAAGGAACCATTCGCGCTCTAGTTAATCCCTCTTGTAGCTGGGTGGTTACTTGGCGGAATTGCCTTGCGACTCGCTCGGTTTCTTCGGTGACAAAATCAATGTCGCTAGCTGACTCACGCACTCGCACAATGCGCTCAATCATCTGCTGTGAGAGTGTATGGAAGGGAGTAAAACGATCCATTTCTAACTCGCTAAAACCCCTATCAGCATTGAAATCAGGCGCTTGTAAGCCAGAGTCTTTCTTTTTGCGTCCAGCTAACAGAGAAGCTTCTAGGAGCGATCGCTCGTACAACTCTTGCATTCTTGCACCCACATCCGAGAGTTGTTGCACCTGAATCAGCAAGTTATCTAATGACTGGCGTAGCCGTTCATGATCTTGCTCTAAGGTATTGCGGTTTACCACCAACTCCCCGACTAAATTACTCATATCGTCCAGTTGTTTAACTGGAACCTTCATCGTTTCTTCAAATCTTGCAGCCCGACGAGTAGAGGGACGGGGAGCTTTGCTGGTGTTTGATTTGGCTGCTGGTGAATGGGATATTGTTTGATCCGCTTCTGCTAGCAACTTCTCCAAGTCACCAAATTCATCTATGGCTAGTGATGGAATGGTATTTTTCGCCAAGACTGGTTGAGCGTTAAAGGGCTGGCGTTGGCGTAGCCCATCGGAGACATCGCTTTCGTTATCTGTACCAAGCAATTCTTCCAGGGCTGCAAAATCTAGTTCTGGTATTGAGGTAGCTTTGGGGTTAAGTACTACTTCCTCTCCTAGTAATGCTTCCAAGTCTGCAAAATCATCATCTGGAGCAGTTACTTGTGTGCTTGCCAATTCTTCAGTCGAGGCAACAATAGCATTTTCTTGATCTGACACTGGTAGCGCTTCAGATGTCTCTCCTAGCTCCCAAAAATTGGTTTCTAGATTTTCTTGAATAACCGTTTGTGTGAAGTCATTGACATCTTGTGATGTCGCATTTTCTCTTAATTCTTCCTGGTTTGTTGATTCTAATAGAGCAGTTTCTGTAAACAACAAATCATTTGTGAAACCCAACTCTATATCTTCAAAATCTCTGTTTATTGGGAATTCAAAGGCAGTTTCTAAATTATTGTTATCCTCAGTCTCTAATATTTCTGGTTGTGTTTGGGCTGAATCTAAGTTTTCTCCAAAATTAATATCTAAAGAAGTTTCTCTAATCGATAGTTCGCCCACAGTATTTTCTGTGGTTTCCATCTGAATATAGGTGGAGTCTATGGCGACTTCTTCAAACACCAGTTGCGGATTTTCATCGAAAGAGCC
>NZ_NOLI01000288.1:0-3484 GCF_002245975.1 Nostoc sp. 'Peltigera membranacea cyanobiont' 213
TCGATTCCTCGTTGCAGTCCCAGTGCCCCTTCTTGGAGCAAGTCGAGAAAATCTAAATTGTGGTTCTGGTATTTTTTGGCAACAGAAACCACCAACCGTAGGTTATCTGTCACCATTTTATGTTTAGCTTTTTGACCTTGTTGAACGATTGACTGTACTTCAGCTTCGGTTTGCCCAAGCAAGGTAGCTAATTCTCTTGCAGTTGGTTCTCGGTTTAGTTGAAGTGCGAGGTTTGATCGCTGTTCTTCAATCGCCATCATCTGCTGCACAAGCCTAGCATTTGTAATTTCTTGCTCAGGAGTTAGCAGAGGGTAGCGTCCGATTTCTTTGAGGTAAGAGCGCACTAAGTCGGTAGTTGGGCTAGGCATACTTTCAATTAATTGTGACGACTACTTTTATTTTTCGTTTGAATAGAATCTTTTATTTCCAGAATTGGCTAACCAATCAAATCTTAACCATAGACTTGACCCAATGTTTATGTTTGGGAAATAACTTTATAAATATAATACTTTAAATCTTCAAATAGGTAAATACTAAAACCTACTTTATTTTGTAACTAAGTTTTAAAGTAATAAAGAAATTTAGTTAGATTAAATCAAAGATACGCTACGCTAAATTTAGAGTGAAGTCCTCTCTTGAAGAGAGGATATGTTCAAATCCGCTTCATATTTGGACAAGGCTAAAATCCTCTTTGCGTAAATCAATTGAAAATTACAAATACTTAGTTGAGGAATAAATCATGGATATGCAATCTCTACTTACCCTGGCAATAGTAGCTATCTTTTGGGCATTCGTTACTCTTGTTATATTCCAGTTCATTAATGGACTATTTGTATCGGCTGCTTACACTAGTAATCTTGTTTCAATTAGCAATGGAAAGATAGCCGCTTCTACAATCCAATCAGTATCAGAAGTAATCACACCACAAGCAATGACTTTTGAAAAATTGCCAGATCCTTGGGCGTTAGATGATGAAGTTGTTCATCGCAGAAGTAATGAAGCAGTTATTCTCTCATTCCCTACATTGAGATTACTGCCTCCAGTTAAAGAAATTTCGCCACAACCAAAACGTACTACTCGTTTAAATAAAGCTAACAATGCTGCCAACAAGTCACCGAAAACTAAAAAGGCTGATGTAAATTCTTCAGACAAGCGCAAGCCCGGTAGACCGCGTAAAGCTGGCTAATTCGCTTTTTAACCCTCGGCTGATCACCGAAGAATAAATGTCTGAAGGTTCAAAAGTTCAAATGAGGCTAATGAAGAAGGGGAAAGGGAACCAGTAACTTAAAAGCTCTTGTTCCAAATAAAGACGCTGCTAAGTTCTCTCTACGAGACGCCTTGGGCGAACGCACTACGTGTCTCAAAAATCTTCTTTTTTTATTCTCCATATTTAAAAATAGGGGCTTCATACCATGAATATAAAAAGTTCTTTGTATATTGCCCTTTCCCCTTTTCCTTTTCCCCCCTTCTTGGTAATCGGCATCACCGTGTCAGAAACTTAGAGAATTTACAATAATCTAACTTTGTTTCAGGCGCGATCGCAATCCAGTCCGAGTGCTATAATTTTTTTGCATCTGCTTAGTAGAAACTTTGAACTCCTCTAGCTTTCCTTGATATTCAGCCAATTCCCGTAAGTCAACTAGATGTGCCACTGCTTGGTCATAAGTTTTGGATTGCTTGAATTCAAGTAACTTATTATTATCCTACATCTCGTAACCTCAACAATTCCATGTTTTTCACAAATAACTAACACTCTGATGCAATTAGAGAATATCTTCTAAACCTGGAAACAGAGGCGCTTCTTCCCGATCGTATTTAGCTAGATAATCTCTAAAGGATGTACCACCAGTACCAACATCAGCACCAACTATTTTTAGTTGTGTAATTGCCAACCCTAGATGAGATTTATGAAATCGCCTTTGCAAATTATCATAACCGCTAAAGCACTGAAGAATTGCACTAGCATTTGTATTAGTTTGTAAATTGACTAGACATTCTGCCTGAGAATTACCAGCCGCGCGGTTAATCAGGATTTGATAATAGTAAGTAAGGTTGTGCTGACGATATAATTCAAACCATTGTGCTACCTGTTCACCATAGCGTTGATTAAACTCGATCTCAGCAATATGCAATTTCCCCTCAGCATTTTTAGTACCACCATCCCAGTATTTACGAACCCCACTCATAATTTCTAGATGACGGAACTGAAAAGATTGAAACCCGCTAGTAGGCCCAATACTAGTTCTGAACTCCGCAAAAGCACGCATTGTCCCCAGAATCGGCATCGTTGTATTTACAACTTCGTAAAGACGCAGGATGCGACGAAAGAAATAGCATACCTCTGCCGTATTGCCAATGATCGGATCAGTTGCATCTTGTAGTGCTTGTGCTAAAGTCTTCAAAACTCGTTCCATATCAATAATCATTTGGTGAAAAGCAAGTTCACACATTTGATGCACAGCAATAAATAAATCTTCATCAACAGATGCCGTCAAAGGCTTTTTACAACTAATTAGTTCCTCGATATTATGGTAATTCCAGTAGTGATTCTCACTAATATCCAAGCTAGGATTAATTAGCGGTAAAGGTTGAAACGTATAATATTCAGACATCTTGAGCGATATTGTTACTTTTTTATCAGCCAAACAATTTTATATTTCTATCTCAAAAATCATTAAATCTGTCAAAATTTGATTAATCTAAATACAATGCTGAACTTTGAAATGCCTCTTCTGGTGTCCCATAAAAAGTACCATTGTTAAATACGCTAGGTTCGTACTTTTCATTACTATAAGTATAAAAAGCCTTTGTCCATTTCTCTTCATTCCCTTTGTACCGCAATCGACACAGATGAATTGGTGTATTTTTGGCTCTCTCTATATATTCAGAGCGTGTTATTTTAAACATTGATAGGTCATCATTGTCTGGTAAAAATGGTTCTTTATAAGCATCTATGTAACAGAAATATCCCTTAAAACGCACATCAATACGTATGTATTTCCCCGCGTAATGCTTCTCTGCATAGGCTAATATTCGTTGCTTTGTTCTCTGTTTGACCTGCTCCGGGATTTTTACCCCTCCTGAATGTGGATCATTTACCCATCCTCTCATGATTAGCTCCTTTGGTAATACTGAGGCTGATATTACACTGCAACGGCAGAGATTACAAATCTGAACTTTTTGCAATTATTATCATTACCTCTACTTTTCCTGGCAGATTCCACAGACTTTCCACAGCTATTTCTGCTGTTTTCCACAGTTGTTTTACAAGATAATCGGCTTCTGTTCACCCAATGGGTATTTTGTCATGTCTGTAGCAATCAGTCTGCTTTACTGAGTTATTATTACGTAACGTAAACAAAACCTACTTCTAACCCTAGCTTTCACGTAATTATTTATTTTTTCTATATTTCTCTTTAACATTTTGCAACATTGACAAACTGAGCCAATCAGCACAAAATAAATCCACTAGCCTTTGCCGCCT
>NZ_NOLI01000289.1:0-3472 GCF_002245975.1 Nostoc sp. 'Peltigera membranacea cyanobiont' 213
TGTCTGATTTTACTCTTTTTATCGAGAAAAATCCTCCGTAAAAACCCCTTTGTGACAGTTAGGGTGCGGAATGTGGGTTGTATTGGATAGAGACTGACGGTAGAGGTGAAAAACTTCTGGTTAAGAATCCTTTGTACAGTAATGCTATCTCTTGTAAAAATACCTCAGCAGACCAGCCATCAGAGATTATGTGGTGCATCTCAAGCAAAAAAATATGCTCTTGGTTTGCTAGCCGCAAAAGTTGAGTACGTAACAATGGCCCCTGCGTTAGGTCAAAAGGTCGTTGGCTCTCTTGAGTCAAGAGTTGTCGAACTGCAACATTGCTCTGTAATTCTATATTTATTACTGATAGAGATAATTTTAGAGAAGGAGCAATAATTTGTACCGGTTGTCCGTTGACTGTAGTAAAGGTGGTTCTAAGAGTTTCATGTCGCCGGATAATTTCGTTTAAACTTTGTTCTAATAAGGGAACGTCAAGTTTACCTTTAAGATTCACAGCTAAGGAAATATTGTAAGCTGGATTCCCTGGTTCCAATCGGTCGAGGAACCATAATCGTTGCTGGCCAAGAGATAAGGAATAAATTCCGGCTTGCTGGATTTGACTAAGAGATTCTGAGGGGGTGAAAGCCTCTGCTGTGATTTGAGCGAGTATCTTGGTGGAGAGCGATCGCAAACTCAACCCTTCAAAGAAGTCAGCTACAGAGATAGTAACTTGCAGGTCAGTTTCAATTCGGTTTTTTAACTCGAAAACTTTTATAGAATCGAGTCCCAAAGAGCTTAATGGCTGTTGAGGGTTAATTTCATCCGGTAGGATGGCAAACGCTCGTGCTATCTGTTCTTGAAGATAAGACTCTAACAACAACTGAGATTCTTTGGGAGCGATCGCTAACAGAGCTTCGCGCTGCAACCTATTTTCGTTTCTATCAATATCAATACTTTTTTGAATACTGCTACCAATAATTCTTAGTCGATCTGTAAGAAAATCGGCTTTTGTTGCACGGCGTTGAATTTTGCCACTCGAAGTTTTCGGAAGACTACCTGGTTTAATTAGAATCACTGCATAGACTTGTACTTCGTGTTCTTCGGCAACTGCCTGACGAATTGCTGCAATGACCTCCTCAACATTCGGTTTAGCACGAAACTCTAACTCTTGAACTACAACTAGTCGTTCTTCATTGCCAACCTCGACCGAGAAAGCTGCACCACTACCTGAACGTAATGATGAATGACTGCGTTCTGTAGTTAACTCTATATCTTGTGGGTAGAGGTTGCGACCTCGAATAATAATTAAGTCTTTGGCTCGACCTGTGATGAAGAGTTCTTCATTGTGCAGAAAGCCCAAGTCACCAGTCCGGAGAAATGGGCCTTGGTGTGTGTCTTTGAGGTAAGCGTGGAATATTTGCTCTGTCTCTTGAGGACGATTCCAATAACCCTGACCAATACTAGGGCCTGATACCCAGATTTCTCCTACTTCATTAGCTTGACAACGAGTTAATGTTTCAGGATTGACGATGGCAATCTGCTGTAAAGGTGTTACTCGACCACAACTGGTAAAGGTCTGAGTCTGTTCACTTTCAGCACGAGCTTCCATTACTTGGTTGTTTGAAAGAGCAGATTTTTCTATAGTTATTACATCAGGTAAGGCTTTTTTGACTCCACCAGAAACTATTAAAGTTGCTTCTGCCATCCCATAACAAGGGTAAAAGGCTTCAGGACTAAAGCCACACTCAGTAAAGGCTGCGGCAAATCGCTCTAAAGTATCCTGCCGGACTGGTTCAGCACCGTTAAAAGCCACACTCCAACTACTTAAATCAAGCGCTTCTTTTTGTTGTTGGGTAATTCTTTGAATACACAGATCGTAAGCAAAGTTGGGGCCACCGCTCGTAGTGCCTTTGTAGCGAGAAATTGCTTGCAACCAACGGTATGGACTTTGCAAAAAAGATGCTGGAGACATGAAGACGCAAGGAAAACCACCATACAATGGTTGCAAAATTCCACCAATCAGTCCCATGTCATGATATGCAGGAAGCCAAGAAACAAACTGGCTCTCTGGTGAATGTCCCATCAACTGGTAAGTCACGGCGGCATTGTGCAACAGATTGCCATGACTGAGCATGACTCCCTTTGGTGTTCCTGTTGAACCTGATGTGTATTGTAGAAAGGCTAAGGTATCTGCATTGATTGCAGGTTGTTGCCAAGAATCTTCTCTACCTTGTGTCAAGTTGTCGGTAGTCAGCCAGTGTAAATTTCCTAGGTTAGTTTGTTGTACAAGTATTGATTGTAATGTGGACAGTATTACTGTTGTGGTGAGAGCGACGCTTGCTTGTGTATCTGTGCTAATAGCCTGTAATCTGGGTATTTTGCGTAGATTTTGAGGCGGATAAGCTGGAACCGCTACTACCCCAGCATAGAGACAACCAAAAAAAGCACTCAAGTAATCCAATCCAGGAGGATAAAGCAATATGGCGCGTTTACCACTTAAACCAAGGGCTTGGAGTTGAGATGCGATCGCTCTAGAACGCCGATCCAACTCATAATAGGTGAATGTTGCTTCTTTGGTTTCTCCATCTTCGAGAAAGGTAAATGCTTGTCTGTCCGGTGTCTGCAATGTGCGATCGCGCAGAACATCAACGACAGTCGCATAGTATTGAGGAATTTCTTGTATGCTATTGATAATTTTAGTCATTTTCTGCCTTAAGCATCTTTAAGCTGCACGGAAACAAAATTTAAACCATATTTAAATCTTGAGACTGATGCGGGGAATGCCAAGAATCAACTCTCTGTGGTTCATAATCTCCGCATCTTTGCCTCTGTAAACTATCAATATTTTCAGTGAATCAATTCTCTAGAAGTATTCACTATCATTTCAGGAGACTTTATATAGAACTTAACCATTGACAGAAAAGCCAAAATAGCAGATATACCTTTTAAGGCTTTTGGCTAGATTTATCAATTACTTTTTGGCGATGCCTGGGTTAGGCCACGCCTACGCACCTCAGATAGATAGTAATCCAAATTTTTTCATAAGCTTTGCAAATAATTCTCAATTAACTCATGTATGTCACTCTAATAGGAATGAGTTGCATTTGACAAGCGATTAATGATAGGTATTAATTATCATTTACGAGTATTTTTCCCAGTTTACATATCAGAGTTAGGGCATCTCAAACCCTATTTACAGGGTGATTATGGCAGAGGGTCTGAGAGAGCCGCAGCCAACGGCTGCTTCTCCTTCCCCCTTGATAATTATTCTCATTATTGTATTTGGTGATTTTATTCCTTGGAAGTCCCTTAAGCTTCCTGTCCGTTGCTATATTTCTCAACTAGACGAAGCTCAGAATATTTTACGTTCTTCTAGATGAGCAAGAATATCTGAGCGATCGCGCCACACAGGACGCAATTTTTTGTTGGCGGACATCTGTAACTGGTCGCTAATGTGGGGCGATCCAGGTTGAGTTGCATTACCATAGCT
>NZ_NOLI01000029.1:0-66392 GCF_002245975.1 Nostoc sp. 'Peltigera membranacea cyanobiont' 213
TGACTGGGCGAATCGGGTTAGGACGCAGTTTCAACTCCCGAAATTTCATATCTAAGGCGTTGTATAACAGCAACCGTATTTGTTTTGGGTTGAGGAAGAAACAACCAACGCCCAATTCCCAATTCCCCATCTTTTTATGATTACCTCAAAATCTCATTTCAATATTTTATGGGTGCAAATTTGGGTGTTGGCAGTAGTGCAGGGAGCAATTACTCTCACCTGGTTAATTTATAATATATATTTGCCACAACTTTTGACTCAGTTTGGTTTTCCTGCCTCACTAGCAGTTGCCTTGGTGCTATTTGAAAATGCCTTGGGTGCTGTGCTGGAACCTCTAATGGGTGGACTGTCAGACCAAGCTAGACGCTGGGTAGGGACTCGGTTTCCCTTCATCTCAGTAGGTATGATTCTGGCATCGGCTTTGTTCATTGCCATACCATGCGTTGTGAGCTTAATTCCGCCTACTACCATAATGCGATCGCTCTTACCTATAGTATTGGTAGCCTGGGCATTAGCAATGACAATATTTCGTTCTCCAGCGATGTGTTTGTTGGGAATGTATTCTACACCAGCCCAGTTACCTTTAGCAGTAAGTGTTGTCACTTTAGCCGGTGGTATGATTGGGGCTTTTAAACCAATAAGCTATAAGTTTATTCTGAGCTTAGGGCCAGTTTATACTTTTGCGATCGGTTCTTTCGTTATGCTGGGGGCGGCGGCTGTGTTGCGGTTAGTCAATCCTCCAGAAGCAGTAGTGGATAGACACCAAGCAGAAGTAGTCAAGTTGCCTTTAGAGAAATTGGCTTTGATTTTAGGAACTGGTTTTGGTGTAGCGTGGGGTATCCGATTTCTGATGGATGTCTTGGGTAAAGTACTAAAAACCCAACTGAATACTGATAATATTGATGTGCTTATGGTGTGGATCGGATTAGCGATCGCAATTGCCAGCATACCTGCTGGGATCTTCGCCGTCAAAATTGGTAATCGTCAAGCAATGCTTTGTGGGATCTGTGCGATCGTTCCCTCATTACTGATAATGATATCTGTGGGCGTACAAATTCCGATAATTCTATTAATCGTTGCTGGCTTTAGTTTAATTGTCAACGGGGCAATTCCTTTTGCTTTAGGATTAGTACCCCAGCAGTGGGCGGGATTAGGAATTGGGACGTATTTTGGTGGGTTTGCTTTAGCAATGAGTTTGTTTGGCGTTATATTTACCCAACCGCAAGCAATAACACCTTTTATCGGTGCGATTGGGGGTGCATTGGCGTTTTTGTTCGCTGGTGTTTGCATTGCGGTGAGTGGCTTTTTGGAAACCTATGGGCGGCTTCGCCTTCCCGAAGAGTAGGAAGTTGAGATTTTATTATGCGCCTATTCACAGCAACTTGTCTGGTGTAATTGGTAAATCACGAATCCGTTTACCTGTAGCATGATAAACTGCATTAGATATAGCTGCTGCTACCCCAACGATTGGAAGTTCCCCTAGACTTTTCGTCCCTAGAGCATTTACATAAGGATCGGGTTCCTCAACAAATTGCACTTCCATATTTGGGATATCTGCATGAACCGGAATTAGGTAATCGGAAAGGTTAGCACCAACTATTCTTCCCTGATTTGTATCCATTACAGTTTTCTCCAGCAACGCCATACTGATTCCCCATGTAATCCCACCCAAAACCTGACTCCGTGCTGTCTTGAAGTTGAGAATTCGCCCTGCATCATAAACGCCTACGCAACGTCTGACTTTGATTTCCCCCAACAATTCATCGACAGCTACTTCCACAAAGATTGCACCAAATGAGTGTTTGGCGTATTGTTTACTCTCTGGGCTGGGTGAGGTTTCTTCTGTGACTTGTAAACTCTCTAATTGGTTACGGTGCAGAATCTCGGTGTAACTGTCTTGTTTGGAAGGATCGGGTTTTAAAAATATTTGCCCTGACTCAACACCAATATCTTTTGCTTGAGATCCATAAAGTAGAGAACTTGGATCTCCGATCGCCATTTGGATTATTTGATCGCGGATTGCGATCGCTGCTTTTTGTACCGCCGGGGAAACACTAGCAACTGTAATTGAATTACCCGTAATCGGCGCTTTGGGAAAATTGCTATCACCTAGTTCAAACTGCACTGGTAAACCTAATACCTCAGCAGCTACCTGCGTCATCACTGTATAAGTACCTGTACCAATATCTTGGGTTCCACTTTGCACCCGCACCTCTCCACTAGCAAAAATTTCTACCTTGACTGATGCAGTTCCAATGTTGGTGGGAAATGTCGCACTAGCCATTCCCCAACCAATTAGGAAATAACCATCTCGCATGGAACGGGGAATTGGGTTGCGTTGGAACCAACCAAAAATTTCTCCCCCTTTTTGGTAACATTCTTTTAGATATTTACTCGACCAAGGTAATCCTTTGTGGGGATCGATATCTGCATGATTTTTTAGTCTTAGTTCAATTGGGTCAATATTTAAGGTGTATGCTAGTTCATCCATTGCTGACTCTAGGGCAAACATCCCTGTGGCTTCTCCCGGCCCACGCATAAAGGTTGGTGTGCCGGCATTGATGCGGGCTAAACGGTATTTAATTTCCAGATTTGGACAGGCGTACATCATTGTTGTTGCTGTGCCAACTGGTTCTACAAAGTCATCAAATAGCGATGTTAAGGATGTGCCAATGTGATTAATAACGGTTAGTTTACCTTCCTTGGTTGCACCTAGCGTTAGCTGCTGCTGAGTTGGGGATCGATAGCCGCAAGCAGTGTACATTTGCGATCGCGTTAGCACAACTTTCACTGGGCGTTTTACTTGACGAGATCCGATCGCAGCTAAAATAGTGTGCGATCGCAACAACGCCTTACAACCAAATCCTCCGCCTAAATATTTGGAAATGACGCGGACATTTTCTTGAGGAATATTCAGAACAGATGCGATCGCTTTTTGGGTTGCTGAAATGCCTTGAGTAGTTTCATACAGCGTCAAATTATCCCCTTCCCAGATGGCGATCGTTGCAGAAGGCTCAAGGGGATTATGATGTTCCATTGGCGTGGTATAAATTTGCTCTACCAGAACATCTGCTTGAGCTTTCCCAGATTCAACATCCCCTCTGGTGATTTTACCTGGCATCATGCCAAAAAATATTGATTCTGGTTCAAATATCTCTGCGTGTGCCACTGTGACTGTTGCCGGGGCTTCTTCGTAGATAATTTTAACTAGGGAAGCGGCGGTTTCGGCTTGTTCTAAAGTTTGAGCTATTACAATCCCCAGATGTTGACCATCGTAGTAAATATTATCGTCTTTTTCGGTTGGCTGAGGTTGTGGAGGCGAAAAGAAGGGGATTTTTACCAGAGATGGAGTTTGTTGGTAAGTAATGATATCTACCACACCTGGAACGGCGGCGGCGGCGGATGTGTCTATTTGGATAATTTTACCGTTTGCGATCGCGCTTTGAAAAATCACTCCATAAGTTAAATTCTCTATGGGAACATCGGCTGTATACGGTGCTTCTCCAGTAACTTTGAGTTTGCCATCAACGCGATCGAGTGGTTTACCGATAATTTTATTCATAATTTTTCTGTCACAACTGAAAGCGCACGTACCAAAGCGCGTTTGACTAATTCAATTTTGAATTCATTGTGGGTTTGTGGTTTCGCTTCTTTAATGGCTGCTTCTCCTGCGGCTGTAAAGCTAACTTCGTTAATTACTTTGCCTTTGAGAAATTCCTCAGCATCCCTTGCCCGCCAAGGTTTGGGTGCTACTCCCCCAAAAGCGATGCGTGCTGATTTAATTGTGTCTTGTTCTACGTCTAAAGCAACAGCTACAGAAACGAGAGCAAATTCGTAGGAAGCTCGATCCCTAACTTTTAAATAATAGGATTTATATGCAGAATTTGGAATTTCAATGGCAACAATTAACTCTCCAGGCTGTAATAGAGTTTCTTTTTCTGGTGTCTCACCTGGTAAGAGATAAAAATCGTGAATTGAAATTTGACGGGCTTTTTCTGCGCCTTGGATGCAAATCATCGCATCTAATGCCGTCAGCGCCACAGCTAAATCGGAAGGGTGAACGGCAATACAATGTTCGCTCGCCCCAAAAATAGCGTGCATTCGATTGTAGCCTGTAATTGCGGCACAACCTAAACCTGGGGTGCGTTTATTACAAGGAAAAACCGGATCGCGAAAGTAGCCACAACGGACTCGTTGCAATAAATTACCGCCCACTGTTGCCATATTTCGCAGTTGGGGTGAAGCACTTTGTAACAATGCTTGGCTAATTACTGGATAACACTCCTGAATTTTGGGATGAAAAGCCACATCACTCATTCGAGAGATTGCACCAATGCGGATTCCATGAGTTTGAGATTCAATATCTGCGAGGGGCAAACTATTAATATCAATTAATATATTCGCTGCTTGAACTCCATCTTTCATCAATCCTAGTAAATCTGTACCCCCAGCGATAAATGCAGCCGTTTCGTTTTGTTCAACTGTAGCGATCGCTGCATCTTGGGAAGTAACTTTAGCATAACTAAATGGCTGCATCTTCCATTTCCTCTAGTACATCTCGAATCGCCGCAATAATATTTGGGTATGCTCCACAACGGCAAAGGTTTCCACTCATCTTTTCTCGAATTTCTGCCTCAGATTTTGGCAATTCTTCTAATATCATCCCTACGGCTGATACAATTTGACCCGATGTACAGTATCCACATTGAAAAGCATCATGGGTAATAAAGGCTGTTTGCATGGGGTGGAGTTTGCCATCTTGGGCTAATCCCTCAATTGTGGTAATTTCAGCATTGATGTGCATTACTGCTAAAGTCATACAGGAGTTAATTCGCCGACCATTAACTAGAATAGTACATGCACCACATTCACCGCGATCGCAAGCTTTTTTAGTGCCCATCAAACCTAGCTTTTCCCGGAGCGCATCGAGTAAAGTGACACGAGGCTCTAGCTTTAGCGAATAGGAGATATTATTGATATTCAGCGATAAGTCTACTTCCTCTGAACCGAATATTTTCAATTCTTGGCTAAGAGAGTTTGAAGTTATTGGAGCTAAGGAATTTTCTTTCATATTTAGCGAGCAGACTAATATTTATGTTTATTATAGGAATCATATTTGATTATTGAAAAAATATAAGTATATGAATACAAAGCCAACTCAGAAATTATCCAAACCCATAGTGGAAAAAGTTGCCATTGTCGGTGCTGGTCCAGGTGGATTGGCTGCTGCTATAGCACTGAGAAGCCAAGGGATAGACGTTCAAGTGTACGAAAAAGCCCAAGAATTTCGTCCGGCGGGAACTGGACTAGGACTAGCTCCAAATGGCTTGAGTTCTCTAGATGCGATCGCACCGGGAATTGTCGAAACCCTCAAAGGTTCAGGGTGTGAGGTTCACCACACAGTTTTAAAGAATATTCAGGGAGAAACAATCCGGGCTAACGCAACCAAATACTTAGAGCAATATGGACAGCCATTATTGACTATTTGGTGGTATCGTCTACAGCAAGTCTTAGCGTCTAGATTGCCATCTGACATCATTCACCTCAATCATCATTGTATCGGCTTTGAGCAAGATGAAAACAGTGTGGAAATTCATTTTGATGGTGAAAAATCGATATATGCAGATTTGCTGATTGGCGCTGATGGCGTTAACTCTGTAATTAGAGAAACTTTATTTGGCGAGGGTAAGCCTAATTATATTGGTAGTATGTGTTGGCGTGCCGTCATCAAATATCACCACGAGCTATTTAATGACTATGAATTAGTTTTTGTCAAAGGCAATCAACAGTTTATGTACCTTCTGAATGTGGGCGGCGGCTATACCAGTTGGATTAGTCGGAAGTTCTCGCCTGAGTACTCTCTTTCCCACAGCGCCGATGAAGTAAAATCTCGCATTCTCTCTGAATTAGCTGATTGGGATGAATCTTTTCAGGTGGTGGTACAAGCGACACCAGCCGAGCAAATTTGGGAGGGGCCGATTTGCGATCGCCCACCGTTAACTCACTGGAGTCAAGGCAGAGTTACACTCTTAGGCGATGCTGCCCATCCAATGGCACCTGCTATGGGACAGGGAGCCAATACCACTTTTGAAGATGCTTATGAACTGCAAGAGTGTTTTTCTCAATCAGCTAATTTTCAAGAAGCTTTAACTAGCTACGAACAGCGTCGCATTGAGCGCACAAAAATCATCCAAGCTCGTAGTGCTTTGGGTGAGATGCGCTACTTCGATGCCAACACCGTAGTATCTAATGGGCAACAGGAGCGGCAAATGAGCCTTAATGATGATTTTCATAAATGGTTGTATGATTACAAGCCATCTGTAATAAGTTAAATCTTAGTGTTACAAGGAGAAAGCTATTTTTTTAAGTAGGGACAAAATCTGTAAAGTTAGCAGAAAAACTTATAACAACTGCTAATCTTAACCAAGTGATTTAATAATATCAAAAGTGACTGTTTTTAGTCAAGCCCCCAAACCCAATAAATTCGTTGATTTATTGAGAATTATTTGCGTAAAATCAACACAACTTAATCAAAATATTAATTTTTATGAAATGCGATCGCCATTATTGTTTCAGGGCAAAGTAAAGTATAAAATCTAATTTTGAAGTTATACTTTCCTGCGATTATTGGTTGAAATTGAGTGCCAATAATCTGCTTAGTATCTATTTAATTTCCTGAAAATTTTCAATTGTCAGAAAGATTTCTTCATCAGCTATTTGACTGTCGTAATCGATATCAATTTTGGTTGGATAGCCGAGTTTAGGACTATATCCTAGATTCAGGCTGAATGCGTTCCGGTTAATAGCATCTTGAATCACATTAAAAAGCTTGGGAATTGTTTTATATTTTTCAAAATATTGCGGATTAACTGGTTTACCTGTAGCTACAGAAGTGATTGAAGTGGTTTGACCATTACGGACTTCAATCACAACTGGCCCTCTAGCATCTGGTATACAAAAGCAACCGTTACTAAACGTATAGCGATAGTTAGATATTTTTGCCTGATTCCATAAATGCCGATTAAATTTTGATCGTCTTAAATTCAAGTTATTATTCGCTGGAGATTTTGCTGTCTCTACGGGAGTTTGAGAGATGGCTGAAAAATTCAGACCTATAGATAGCAACAGGGCTGCACTTATTGCACTTGTAATGATAGGTAGACGCATATTAATCTATTTGTAAAAACCCTATTTTAATAATTATATTTATTTTTCCAGAAAAGTCCAAACTCCTTCATCCCAATCTGACTCTGTTGGAGGTGATTGTAACCAATGCTGACAACGCAACAGATGCAACATAGCAGCTTTGTCCTGGTTGTCTGCTGCTAAAACTAGGGCAAATTCAGCCCTAGCACGGTTAAAATCGCGTTTGAGGTAATACTCACGCCCTTTATGATAATGCTCAATGACTTGCAATTTTTCGCTTTCAATCGGGTTGGAACGCAAACCCAGTAATTCATATATGGCTACTGGCTCATTTCTGCCCTTGACACGAATGTAATCTAGTTCCCTAGCCCAAATATTATCTTGGCATGGTTTAAAAGTGTTATGGCTAATAATAATGTCGCAACCATATTGTTTGCTGACACTTTCTAATCGAGAGCCAAGATTAACGCCATCGCCAATGGCAGTAAATTCCATCCGCTTACTAGAACCGATATTCCCACTAATCACGGTATCAGAATTAATGCCAATGCCGATCTTAATTCCAGGCTTATTATCTGCATAGCGACGTTGATTAAATTCGTGCAGGCGAACGCGCATTTCTAAGGATGTTTGCACTGCCATCCAAGCGTGTTCTTGTAATGCTAGAGGAGAACCAAATACAGCCATAATGGCATCGCCGATGTATTTATCAAGAGTGCCTTTATGTTTAAAGACTGCCTCCACCATTGATTCAAAATATTCATTGAGCATACTTACCACTTCTTCTGCTTCCAAGTTTTCTGTCAAAGTGGTGTAGCCGCGAATATCGGAAAATAAAATCGAAACTTCTTTGCGATCGCCTCCAAGTTTAGCATCATCTAATTTCAGCAATTCTTCGGCTAATTCCTGGGTCATGTAGCGGTACATCGTACTTTTGAGCCGCTTTTCATCACTGATGTCTTCCATCACCACCAGCGCCCCCCGGACTTGCTCGTGGTCGCTAGCATCAGCAATTGTGTTAATGGATAAATTGATACTGTGCTGCTGTGTACCAGTAGTTATGAGCGTGCGATCGGGGTAATACTGCTGGCGGCCTTTTAAATCGGCTGCATGTAAAGCATCCTGATACCACTTGCTAAAGTCACCTTCTTTGATGGCGATCGCATCAGTCACTAATTTCCCTTCTAAACGATCTTCTAGCTCCATTCCTAGCATCCGCTTGGCACTTTCATTGGCGGCGATAATTAAGCCGGTTTTATCAGTGGAAACCACTCCATTGGAAAGACTACGCAGAATATCCCGTTGCATTTGTTCTTGTTGCTTGACTGTGGCAAACAACTGGGCATTGTGCAGCGCTACTCCCGCTTGAATATTAAAAGCTTCCATGAACTCTTCATCATTGCGGTCAAAGCTAGCTTGGAAGCAGTCGGGAGCTTTCGGCCAATCAGCTGGATTATAAGGGGGAAAATCACCAGATTTCTTTTTATTTACAAGCTGGGTAACGCCAATTAGTTGTTCATCGCCGTTAAATACTGGCATACAAAGCAAGCTACAGGTGCGATAGCCATTTTCCTCGTCGAATTTTTTGGATGTCTCCGAGTCAGGATGATCGTGCAAGTCAAAGGCAATATTCAGTTTCTTGCCAGAAGCCGCGACTAGACCAGCAAAACCTATACCCACGGGGACTCGTAACTCTTTGATTGAACCATCATCTTGGGTGATTTTCGTCCACAATTCATCGCGATCGTGGTCTATTAACCATAGGGTACTGCGATCGGCATTCATCAGTTCCTTGGCTTCATCCATCACCCGCTTCAGAGTATCTTCTAAGTCGAGACTGCTTTGAGAAAGGGACTTGATCGCCTTCATTAGCGCCGCCACTGCTCTTTGTTTTTGAGTGGCGACATAAAAAGAGCGCGAAGATTCTAAAATTAGGCGAATCGAAGGGGCAAATTCTTGAAATAATTGTTCGTCAGCAGAAAGAAAACCTTTGGTATCAATGCGCTCTACAAGTGGAGCATCGTGATTATTTCCAGATTTTAATTTATTCAGTAATTGTACTACTGCAACTAATTGCCCATGTTCATTTAAAAGTGGCAAAGCCAGCATGGTATAGGTACGGTAGCCAGTTCTTTTCTCTTGTTCTTGGGCAAAATGCGATCGCGGATCGTTATAAAAATCAAAGGGAATATTGATAACTTGTTTGAAAGTAGCGACTTCCCCACCAATCCCTTTATTGGCGGGGATACGAATTTCTAAAGAGCGATTGCCTTCTGCCGCAGCGACAATTGACCAGAGTTCTTGTTTTTCTTCATCTAACAAAAATATTGTCGTCCGATCTGCCCCCAGTAATTCTCCAGTTTTTAAGGTAATCGAATGCAACATTTCTTGCAGAATGGTTTCAAATCCCTGAGAATCCAGCATTGACAGGGTTTGATGGACAATCTGTAATTTTTGCTCGACATCCTGAACAACCTGCTTAAAAGTATCCTGAGTTAGGGGAGCAAGAAAGGTAGAAAAAGTTCCTTTTCTTGTGGCCAGAGCGCCCACAGGAGCAGAATTTACTTGTAATTCGAGGTTTTCTTGGTTGTGAACACCAATAATCAAATCGGTGGTCTCCCCATAACTTTCTTGATACACTGACATAACTGGTATTTTATATAGCAGGATGAGATTTTAAATTTAAGAAAGAATGAGATGAAATTTATGTAAGTTGTGCTAAAAGCAACAATAGTTCGATATTATCCATAGTTTAATCGCTTGTTTAGCTAGCGTCATCCTGTGAATAAGGCTGGGAGTCGGTTACAAACAAGCGTGTTTTGACCAAAACCCCTTCCCACTGACGGATACAGATGATGAATGGAGGGTCATACCCCTGATTTAAACGATAAAACAATATTTTCCGCAGCTCGGACTGAGCAGATACAGCCCTCTCTTGGAGATGCTAGGCGAACCAAGTAGGGCTGGAGCCGCTTATCACAAACTTTTAATTAATGCTCCGATCGCCTTTAGCAATTCTTCTGGATCTACAGGTTTGGAAATATGCTGTTGAAATCCGACTGCGATCGCTTGCTGATAATCCATCTCTCCAGCATAAGCAGTTAAAGCGATCGCGGGAATTGTCCCGCCTTGCTCTGGTTTCAAACTCCTGATCTGTCGCATTAGCATGTAACCATCCATTTCTGGCATCCCGATATCGCTAACGATCAAATTTGGCTGGGATTGACTTAGTGCAGTTAAAGCTGCAACGGCTGAGGCTACAACTGTCACTGTTGCACCATATTGCTCCAGCATGAAGGGCAAAAACTCTCGCATATCTGCGTCATCATCGACCACGAGAATCTCTAAGCCAGACAAGGGTGAGGACCGATCTGCCAGAAGTGAGGAGTTATTTTTTGCATCCTTGATTTCTTGACTTTCATCCTGTAAGCATGGAAGTTTAACGGTGAAGGTTGCTCCTTGTCCTTCGCCCAGGCTGTCTGCTTGGACAGTTCCTCCGTGAAGTTCTACGAGATGTCGGACGATTGCTAATCCTAAACCCAAACCGCCAAATTTTCGAGTTGTGGCACCATCTGCTTGACGGAAATAATCAAAGACATAAGGTAAAAACTCAGGTGCAATCCCTTTTCCTGTGTCAGTTACGCGGATTTTTACCTGTGAGCCAACTTGCTCTAATTTGATTTTTACCTGTCCACCGATAGGAGTAAACTTAATGGCATTAGAAAGGATATTCCAAATCACTTGTTGCAATCGATTGGCATCGCCTAAAACTGGCCCGACACCGGATTCAAGAATTGTCTGAATCTCGATAGACTTGGCCTGTGCTGATAAACGCACCGTTTCAATGGCAGCTTCAATGACTGATACCAAATTAATCCGCCCGAAGTTGAGGTTAAGTTTACCCTGAAGGATGCGGGAAACATCAAGCAAATCTTCAATCAATTGGGTTTGCAACTTGGCATTGCGCTCAATGGTTTCGAGGGCGCGATCGCTTGTTGCTTGGTCAAGTTTGCGGGTTCGCATCAGTTTTGTCCAACCCAGAATTGGGTTAAGTGGTGTTCTCAATTCATGGGAGAGAACGGCTAGAAATTCGTCTTTGATTCGGTTTGCTGATTCAGCAGCGTTTCGCGCCGTTAGTTCGGCTTCGTAGAGATGGGCCCGAGCGATCGCTTGGGCGCATTGTTGAGCAACAGCAAAGATAAATGCTCGATCTTCTCCACTAAGTTGTTGAAGTTCATTAAATCCCAAACTTATACCGCCCACTGCCGAACCTTCTACCATCAATGGAATAGAAATCCAGGCATCAATGTCATATTGGGCGTAAGCTTCAGCTAGATGTGGGTAACGAGCTATTCTATTTTGTCTCGATTCAGCCCAAATAGGTTGTCCAGTCCGCACAGCTTCAGCTAGAGGGGAAGGTGAATCAATGGAAAAATACCGCCAAGTGTCTACCAAATCTTGGTTATAGCCAACCGCCCGCACAATTTCTAGTTCAGTTTTGTTTTCATTCACCAAGGCAACGAGGGCAGAATTAGCTCTCAAAGCAGCCATGCTCTGCTCTACAATGACTTCAGATACTTGGGCTGGTGTCAGCGATTCTGAGAGGGCAGCCGTAATGGATTGAAGACGGGCAATGCGCTCTAAAGCTTGCTCTGCCGTTTTTTGTGCCTGCTGTGCTTCTTGGTAAAGGCGGGCATTATCGATCGCGATCGCCGCCCGATGGGCAACATCTTCAGCTAGTAATAAGTCTGCTGTGCTGTAACGACGTTCTGATTCCGCAGTAAAAAAGGAAATTGCACCAAAAATTCTTTCCCGAGCCATCAAAGGAAGAATTATACAGGACTTTAAACCAATTTCACGGATAATTCTTAGATGTTCTGCATCTGGAATGCCTGCTGCTAGAAGTGCATCTGGAATTTCAGTTACCATTTCAGGAATCCCTGTACGCAGTACTTTTGGCACGCCATAAGGTTCATCCAACTTTCTAGGATAATATTGATGAAGTTGCCAACCGAGTTTAACTTTCTCTGGATCTCGGTGGGCAACTGCTACCCGATTAATTGATTGGTTGTCTTGTAGCAAATCGACGCTGCACCAATCGGCGAAATAAGGCACAACCAGATTAGCCACACTTGCTAGCGTCTTTTCGTAATCGAGGGAAGTTGCGAGGGTTGCACTGACTTGAGCCAAAAATGCTGCTCGTTGGCGATCGGCTTCTGCTTCTTGACGGGCGGTTTGCTCTTGAATTAGTTGAATACGTTCCGCTTCAGATTGTTTGCGATCGGTGATATCTAACACAACACCACTCATGTGTGTGGCAATACCCGCTTCATTGAAAAAGGCTTTACCCCGACAGGCTGCGTAGCGGATACTGCCGTCATCTTGAATAATTCGATATTCTAAATTATGTTCTACACCTTCGTTAATCGCTCGACTCAAGGATTGAGCTAATAATTCTCGATCGTCTGGATGCAGACAATCGAGGATTGCTTGCGAAGTGCCAGCAAAGGTTTCGGGTGTTAACCCAAATAGTTGATAAATCTGCTCATCCCAGTCAAAGCGATCGTTGACAATATCCCAACTCCAAACACCGATTTTGCCAGATTTTAACGCCAAGTTGAGTTGTGCTTGGCTGTTCTCTAGACCTTGAAAAAGACGAGCATTTTCTAGAGAAATAGCAATTTGAACTGTCAAAATCTCCAGGACGGAAAGTTTTTCCTGTGTAAAAGCACTGGGGATGAGATTGTTTTCTAAGTATAAAATACCAAGTAATTTCGACTGACGGGCGATCGCTAAACAAAGTACAGATTTAGGTTGCTTTTGGATGACATACTCATCTCCAGAAAACAGATTTTGCTCAGTTGCATTATGCAAAATCACTGTTTCTTGAGTTCGTTGAACATAATTTAATATTGATTGCGGAATAAGTTGTGAAATTTCGCCTTCAAATACGGTTCGAGAAATATTGAGCTTTTCTGCTTGGGGACTAACTTTAGCTTCTACTTCAATTACTAGACTTTGCTCATGTTCCAGCAATAAATAACCGATTTCTGCTCCTGCTTGCTCGATCGCAATTTGCATTAATGTCTTCAACAACCGTGAAAGCACAATTTCACTAGATATAGTTTGAGAGGCTTTAACTACCGATAGAAAATCTAGGTGTTCACCTGTACTGAAAATTGACAAGATAGTTTTGGATAAAGAGCCGTTGGAGTCAGTGAATAATATAAAATATAATCTGTTTCAATGGCTAATGCCAGTGTCGCAACTGGAAACGTGGATAATCTCAATGCACAATTTAGCACTTCTGTATACTGCCTATAGGTAAAAAATGTAATTAATTTAATAATCCACACTGAAGGAACACTCCGCAGTTACTTTTGTTTATGACATTGTGGATTTTGATGCAATATGCGTTAGCAAAGCGGCGAGTTAGCGCTTCGCATTTTATTTGAATTAAAGTAGGGGCGGCAGGCTTCTAGTTATAAAGCCGCCCAAAAAGCCTTAAATAGAATGATTGCAGAACTAAAACTTTTGATTGACAGTTTCTAAATCACCCAAAAAAGCTGTTTCCAAGGCGAAATTACAACTCTTCCAGACATCGAGCTTCCTTAGTCGGCAATGTGAAGAAATATTTCGCCAACAGCATCGCCTGCTACTCAAGCCCCGTTTCCAAGATTTTGGTACTTATATAAATAGATAATTACTGATCCTTTTTTTTAAATTTTACGTTATTAATATAATTAATCTCTGAAAAATAAAAATTAATTCAAGAAGGAGTCAGAATACATTCGGTTTTAGGAGATGTTTTCACAAGAGAAGACATGCTCAATCTGATATTGAAACAACGTAAAATCAGGGATTTTCAAACATCTGCGTAACATAACTTGATAACGTGTCCCATTTTCCCGTTATCTCGGCGGATACCCTCTATGGGATGATTTTTTCTATCCAGTTCCCTTAGCCTTTCTCTTCAACAACCTATCACTGATGCAGCCCACCCACTTAGCCTGCTGCGTATGTCACCATATATTCAACAAGTAAATTTCCCTTCAGCAACTTGTAATGACCGATTACTATGGGATACATGGATGTCCATGTTCCATTTTCCTACGCTTACTGTTGCAGATGAACTGGGGCTATTTTCTCTACTAGAAAAGTCTCCGGCAACGGCTGCTGAAGTAGCTAAAATCCTTTGTTTAGGAAACCGTTCTACTGAAGCACTCTTGGGAGTCCTGACATCAATCGGTTATCTGGTTCAGCATTCAGGAACGTTTTACATCACTGATGTGTCGCGAAATTTCCTCCTTCCCAATAGCCCTTACTACTGGGGTGGAATATTGCATTTAATGCGAACTAATCCACTATCTCACTCATCTCTGCTAGAGGCATTACAAAAGGATAAGTCTACTATCTACAAAGATCAAGATATTTGGGAAGCTCACGAGATAGACCCAGAACAAGCCAAAGCGTTTACCAGACACATGCACAGCCAGACAATCTCTCCCGCCTTATGTGCTGCTAAAACAGGAGACTTTGCAGATGTCAAACGTCTTCTTGATGTGGGTGGTGGCTCTGGTGCTTTTTGTTTTGCCTTGGCTCAACATTATCCAGAAATACGTTGCACTGTCTTAGAACTGCCAGTAGTCTGTAGGATAGCAGAAGAATACATTTCTGCTGCTAGACTCCAAGAACAAATAGATACTTTAGAAGCAGATTTCTTTAAAGACCCCTTTCCTAAAGGTTACGATGCAATTTTATTCAGTAATATCTTTCATGACTGGGGGCGAGAAAAATGTCTCCACTTGGCACGTAGTAGCTTTGAAGCATTGCCAAAAGGAGGTCATATCTACCTTCATGAAATATTGCTGTCAGACACTAAAGATAGTCCTCTAGTTGCAACTTCATTTTCGATGTGCATGGTTTGGATGGCTGAGGGCAAGCAATTCACAGCTCATGAGCTTCATCAACTGCTGACAGAATGTGGATTTGAAGATATATTGTTCACTCCAACCTCCGGTTACTATTCTCTCGTCAGTGGTAGAAAACCCTAGAACACCAAAGAAGTAATCCTGGAAGAACCTCTCCCCCAACCCCTCTCCGTTGGCGTAAGCCTGCCGTTAGGCATAGCGGAAAGGGGAGTTTTGCTCCCCCAACGCTCGTAGGGAAGGGGGCTGGGGGGTTAGGTTTTTGATTACTGAATCGATGCTCTAGATAAAGGCGACATCAATTTTCAAACGAGTAAGGGTATAAAGAACCGGAAATATCTTTGATTTGGTGGCTTCCAATTGGGAGGGGTCACAATCTAATCCCCTTCCAATTGGCTCCTTCAGCATAGCTGCCCTCTGCCTCCTACTTTCTTGAACGCTATCGCTACATCAATCTGATTCCCTTGAAAGACACCCAAAAAGCCTTGCGAGTCTTTTGGTGCAAACTAACGCTCACCCATCAGTCCGATGGCAAAGTACTTTACCAAAATACCTTCATCACTCGCCATTCACTGATAGCCGAGACGGTTAACTCCCGGTTCGCCCATTGTTTCTGGAGTTAGGAAAAAGCTGATTAGGCTTTTACTTCTCTATCTAAATGCTGCATAAGCAAACAAAATCTACATCAGAAAAATATTGGGTTTTATATGTTTTCAGATCGGACAAAAGACATCTTAAGCAATAAAGTGTGGCTCGTAACTGGAGCTAGTGGATACGTAGGTTCAGAATTATGTAAAAAAATCAAAGCAGATTATCCTCATATTTATTTGATAGCAACGGATATAAAAGCTCCTAATCATCATTGGTATGATGAGTTTATTACTAGCTCTTTAGAAATTCCTGATAACGAGGTGGTTCAGAAAATTTTAACAAGCCAGATTGATCTGGTAATCCATCTGGCAGGTGTTGCAGTTGAAGGATGGTGTTTTGAGAACCCTTCTGAAACTTGTGAATACAATATCCGTGCAGTCTATATTCTATTAGAAGCTATACGAAAAAGTACTTACTCATGTTCTATGATTTTAAGTACAACAGATAAAGTCTATGGACGGGATGCAACCCAAATAAAACCCTATCTTGAAGATGAACCTTTGGTGGCGAAAAACATATATGAAACCTCTAAAATCTGTGCAGATTTGATAGCGCAATCATATTATCTGACTTATAAAATACCATTAGCAATCGTGCGTTTTGCTAACATCTACGGGGGTCTAGACAAAAATAGTTCACGTCTGGTACCACGGACTATACAAAGATTACAAAATGGTCTTACTCCTGAATTACGTTTGACAAAGGGCGGTCAGGAATATACGCGAGATTTTATTCATATCTCTGATGTTGTTGAAGGTATTATTGTGGTAGCTAAAGCCTTATTAGAGCAGAAGCCAAATATTATTGGTGAAATCTTTAATATTAGCAGTGGTAAAGAATATAGGGTAAGAGATGTCCTAGAGAGTATCATTAGTGTCTTCAACCCAGGTGAAAAATATGTCGAGGTTGAAGAAGGAGTAAAATATTTAGAGATTGTCAATCAGTGCGCTAGTAATAACAAGATGAAACAGCTATTAGGATGGGAACCAAAAATCTCCTTAATAGATGGGTTGCTAATGATTAGAAATGAGTATGGGGATCAACTTTAGGCGGGACACAATTAGATAGCCTGGGTACTTTACCCCTATTTCCAGATATGGGAATCAATTTACATTGGTATTTGAATGACAAATTCTGTACCCTTTCCTGGAGCCGAAATACAGTTTAACTGACCTCCATGTTGTTCTACTACAATCGAATAGCTAATTGACAATCCTAAACCTGTGCCACTGCCTACAGGTTTCGTAGTAAAAAATGGTTCAAATATCTTATTTCGTACTGATTCACTCATTCCCATCCCGTTGTCGATAATCTGGATTGAAACATATTTTTTTTCTTGTATTTGAGTACGAATTGTAATAGCTGGTTTCTGATTTACATCTAATTCTTTTAGGGCATCAATGGCATTACTGAGAATATTCATGAAAACCTGATTTAAAGCGGATGGATAACAATTAACTAAAGGTATTTGGCTGTATTCTTTAATGAGTGAAATTTCTGTGTTTTTGCTCCTATTTTTGAGCCGATGCTGTAAAATTAACAGCGTGCTATCAATGCCTTCGTGAATATATACTGGTTTTATTTTGGCTTCATCTAAACGGGAAAAATTACGCAGTGATAAAACAATTTCGCAGATGCGGTCTGCTCCTATTTGCATCGATTTAAGCAGACTTTGCAAATCATTCACCAAAAAATCTAGTTCCACCTCAGCAATTTTTTGTTCAATTTCTTGTATTGGTTGCGGGTAGTTTTTCTGGTATAAATGATTTAATTCAATTAAGGATGTAACGTATTCACTCGCTGGTTGGATGTTGGCATAGATGAAATTAATCGGATTATTAATTTCGTGGGCAATACCAGCAACTAATTGTCCCAAACCGGACATTTTTTCCGCTTGAATTAGTTGAGCTTGAGTGTGTTGCAATTCCTGTAAAGTTGATTCTAGCTGCGTTGCTTTTTGTGTTAGCTCTTGGGTGCGTTTGGAGACTTTTTGCTCCAAACTATGAGAATATTCCTCTAATTGGCAATACAACTTGGCATTTTCCAAGGAAATAGCTGCTTGGGCGGTGAGCAGTTGAATCACTTGCAGGCGATCGCTCGTAAATGCTCCTGTAGTGAGATTATTTTCTAAGTACAGGATGCCAATTAATTTTCCTTGATGGTTAATGGGAGTACATAACACGGATTTGGGTTGGTGGGTGGTAATATAGCGATCGCCTGCAAATTGGGCTGAATCGCTCAAGTTTTCAAACACAGTCGTCTCTTGTGTCCGCGCTACCGCATAAATAACACTTTGGGGAATTTCCTGACATTGTTCGAGGAGGATTTTTAACCTGTGTGTTTGCTCTGAATTGGCTTGAGCAACTACTAACCATTGTTCGTCTTGGCGGAGAATTAAACAACCGATTTGCGCTCCCGCCGAAATGATCGCCATCTGTATCAAGGTTGCTAACAGTTTTTCTAACTCAATTTCTTGTGAGATAACTTGTGCTGCTTTAATTACCGCCGGAACATCTAACCATAAATTCTGGCTGCTATTGACGTTAGTGAAACTCCTGATCAAGGTTGGGGCGATGGTTCCCTCATAGGTGATGGGAAGGGAAGAGGATCGAAGAATCCCCGCTAGTAGTTGGGGGTATTGTTGTTCTAAATGGGTAATTTTGGCTTTTGCACCCCAGCGAGCGTAGCAGTAGTAAGCTTCCTGCATATAGCTGGCGGCAACTTTCTGTTTACCCCAATCTAGGTAAAATTTAGCCGCAAGTTCATTGGCTAAGGCTTCTTCTTGGATATAGCCGTTTTCCTTGGCGAGAGCGATCGCGCGATCATAGTATTCGATGGCTTCGCTTTTCTCTCCCAAAACTCGACAAATTTCAGCTTTGACTAGATAAAATTTGTGGAGGATATTCATTGGGGCATGATTAGCCCAGGTTTGTAATTGACTTTGATTTTTCCTGACTAGATCAAGATATTCTGAGCGTTCCTCTGGTTCTAATGTTTCGGCAAGCCCCAATAGTGCCAGCGATAGATAGAAATTATGCACCGTAGGATAGATTTTGCCAACAACAAAGTCAAGGTAAGTGCTAGCCTTATTTGCATTTTCAATGGCTTTTGCATAGTCACCCTTGAAGTAATTTAGTTGGCACTTAGCAAAGTAAGCACTAAACAAAGGTATATTATATTGCTTCTTTTTCAAACTATGGAAAGTATCTGCCTCATTGAGATTTTTAAGGGTAATCTGTACATCTCCAATGTAGGAATTTTTCAGGTTGATTCCTATCTGCTGCCAGATCGCAAGATCGTCATGTATATACTCAATCTTGCGACTTAATGCCAGATATTTTTCGTATCTTGCATTAGCATCATCAAGAAATGCACCTGTTAGAAAATAATAATGGCAGTAATCTTTTAAGCTGTACATAGCATATTCTATATCCCCTGTGTCTAAACCGCTTTGAATGGACTCTAGCAAGCCATCAATCGTTGCAGAAATAGGTTCTTTCCAGGGACATATCATCGAATAGAAGAGAGCATATACCTTGCTTTTCAAGAAAAGAGCATCATATTTTTCAAGAATTTTGAGCGAAAGTTGACCAAATTGATAACCCAATTCAATATCGCCCATAAACCCACAGAGTAAGACACCATAAAAAGCATAGGTGAACGCAGCAATTGGTGAATTGCCATGCTGAGTGCATAATTTGAGCATGGTTAGGGTTACTGGCAACATGAGTCCGGGCTGGGCAACATACGCAGCACCAATAACCGACATGAGAATTTCCATTGCTTTGAGCTTTTCGGGATGACTCATCTCTGGGAGGTTTAGTAGTTGCTCAAAATCAACGCTGCTAGGAGGTTCTGATTCCAATGGAATCCCTAATAAGTTCAGAGCCACCAAAGCAGTTTCGATAGAGGTTTGGGGTTGTCCAGAGGCAGTATTTATTCGCATTTTTAGCTCATAAGCTGCACATTTATCGAGTAAAATATCCGTTTGTTCGAGAACTGTTTCGATTAAACTAGATGCCAACTCAAAATGACCTGTAAGGGTTTCAACTTCTGCTCTTTCCAGAAACAATTTTAGGGATAGCTGATACTGCTTTTCCCAATGGTCTGTTGCTAATAAATCAATACCAGCAACAAAGTAGTTAGAAGCAGCTTCATAAGCAGTAGAAATTCTGGCTTTATTTCCTGCCGCCAAGTTTAACTGGGCAAGTTCTTCACGTTTCGAGGGGCTAACAATTAATGAACTGCCGATGTTCAGGTGATGAACAATTTCAAAAAGCTGATTTTCCCTATCGACCTCTGAGAGATTCTCTAGGAGTAAGTTGCCAATACGATAATGAGTAGATTGCTTCTGATTTTGAGGAATCAAAGAATAAGTAGCTTGTTGGACGCGATCGTGCAAGAATTTATACTTAGCTGTCTGGCGATCGCTAATTTGACTGTATTCATAACTATCTTGATAAAACTTATAAACCTCACTTTGGGGTAAAATCAAATCTGACTGCAAAGCAGCCCATAAATCAGTAGCCGTTTCTACCTCAGATAATTCGCAAACAATCGCCAATGTTTGTAAATCAAATTGATTGCCAATACACGCAGCTAACTTTAAAACCTCTTGTGTTGACTTTGGCAGTTTTTGTAACTGCAATGCCATAAATTCAACCACATCCGAAGTGAACACTCGCTGAATCACTGCTGCAATATCACATTGCCAACAGCCTAAATCAAAGTCAAATTTAATTAGTCCATCTTGATGCAATGCTTTGAGAAATTGTGTAGCAAAAAAAGGATTACCTTGAGTTTTATGATCTACCAATTGAGAAAGAGGTAATGCCAAAGTTTCTGTACACTTAAGTGTCTCAGCAACTAATTCATTCACCTTACCTTGATTCAATGGAGCTAAAGTAATAGTATTAATAGTTGCCGCCGTTTTTTGAATTTCACTCAAAGTCAACATTAACGGATGGGCTGGATTGACTTCGTTATCACGGTATGCACCAATTAAGAAAAGATATGCTGTATCAGCCATTAATAGCTGAATTAATTTCAGGGATGCCGAATCAGCCCATTGCAAATCATCTAAAAACATCACTAATGGATGTTCTTTACTAGTCAAGACTTGGGTGAATTTCTGGAATAATAAATTAAATCTATTTTGTGCCGCAGTTCCTGATAATTCCTGTGCTGGTGCTTGAGTACCAATAATTATTTCTAATTCGGGAATAACTTCAACAATTATCTGTCCGTTCTCACCTACAGCCTCTAATATTTTGGTTTTCCATTGTTGGATTTTGGCATCACTTTCTGTTAACAATTGCCCCATTAAATCTCGGAATGCTTGCACAAATGCAGAAAAGGGAATATTTCTATTAAATTGGTCAAATTTTCCTTTGATAAAATAACCACGTTGTCTAACAATGGGTTTATGAACTTCGTTAACAACTGCTGTTTTGCCAATACCCGAAAAACCAGCTACCAACATCATTTCGGTTGTCCCCGTACTGATGCGCTCGAATGCTTGGAACAGGTTTTCTACTTCGGTTTCTCGTCCATAAAGTTTATCAGGGATAATAAAGCTGTCACAAATATCCCGCTTACCAATCTCAAAGGTTTCAACTTTACCACTTTCTTTGATCTGATACAAACATTTTTCTAAATCATGCTTTAAACCTAAAGCACTTTGATATCTATCTTCGGCATTTTTTGCCATCAATTTGATGACGATATCAGAAATAACTTGGGGAATTTCTTTACTGTCAACTAATACTGGTACTTGTTTCGCAATATGACAATGCACCAATTCCATCGGTTCATTTGACTCAAAGGGCAACTTTCCTGTGAGCAATTCGTAAAAAGTTACACCCAAAGAATAAAAGTCAGTCCGGTAATCAATTCCCCGATTCATCCTTCCTGTTTGTTCTGGAGAAATATAAGCAAGTGTACCTTCTAATACATTAGGGCTGATGAGCGTTTGGATTTCTCGTGGTAACAAAGAGGCAATACTAAAGTCAATTAGCTTTACTTGTTTGGTTTCGGGGTTAATTAAAATATTGCTGGGTTTAATATCTTTATGAATAATTCTCTGACGGTAAAGAATATCTAAGATGTCACATAGAGATATGGCTATTTGTAAAAATTCATCTAGAGACGCGACATTATTATTGTCGGCGAAATAATCCTTGAGGGAAATTCCCCCAAAGTCTTCCATCACCAATATATAAGCATTCTGGTACGGTTCTAGGCTATAGGTGTGGATGATTCCTCTTAAGTTGAGATTTTTGGCAATGGTGTATTGATTGCGAAATTGTACGAGTTCGCTAAAGCTGGGATAAGGATTTTTCAGCAGCTTGATGACTACTCTTAAGGAGTCGGTTTCTTGATACCCTCGATAAACAAGGGTTCTGGAACCATTGTAGAGTTCTTCAGTTATGTAATATCCGGGAATACTAATTAGATTGCTAACCATGCTGCTAAATCCTGACGATTTCTGGATTTAGTATTCCCATATAGGACTATACGACTCCTATTTGATTTTTGAACAACTAATTTGTCTCGGAAATGAGTGCCTTTGTTCAAACTAACTATCTCAAACCCTCATAACTGCGTTTTCGCAAAGATATCAAAGTTTTGTCTCAAAGCTTTGATATCTTTGGCTTTGGAGTTTTCGGACAAGTCTACTGTTCTGGAGGCAACCCTTTAATAATTACCAGACACTGTTCCTTAAGCTTGATTCCACGGTATATGACTGCTTTTACCCCTGCTTTTAACAAAGTGACATTTTAAATCCGGGTAATGCAATCATCATGCCAAAATACTCCAGCCGTGTTTCTTCAGGGATAATCCGAGCTTACTCGTATTTTAGATACATTTCTTTGAGCAGATGAAATTTAGATAATATCAGATTCGGATTATCACTTCTGCTGACTCACAAACCAAAAATAAGCTAAAATTCAAGCAGAGTAAGCATTTCCCGCTCATAAATCCCTCATGCTTGATAACCTGCAAACCCAAATTTACCAACTAGAACAATTTGCCAACAGCCTCGTTCATAACCAACTGACACACCTTAGCGTGGTAAGCGTTGGGATCATCTTTGCCGCTGGCTTGCTCACCAGTCTTACACCCTGTATGCTTTCCATGCTGCCAATTACCATTGGTTATATTGGCGGTTATGAAGCTAAAAATCGCCTCCAAGCAGCTGCCCAATCAACTTGGTTTGCTTTAGGATTAGCAACTACATTAGCAGGGCTAGGAATTATAGCAGGTTTATTAGGAAAAGTCTATGGTCAAGTGGGAATTGGTTTGCCGATTATTGTCAGCATTATCGCCATTCTCATGGGGCTGAACTTACTAGAAGCATTACCTCTGCAATTTCCATCCTTGGGCGAAACCAATTGGATTTCGCCAGATTTACCAGCAGGATTGCGTTCTTATTTGCTGGGGCTGACTTTCGGCTTAGTCGCATCCCCTTGTAGCACGCCTGTTTTAGCTAGCTTGCTGAGTTGGATTGCCAGTACACAAGATTTAATTTTAGGCGCTATTTTGCTACTTTCTTACACAGCCGGTTATGTAGCACCCTTGATTTTGGCGGGGACTTTTACAGCTTCAATTAAAAAGTTACTAGAATTGCGTCGCTGGTCTGGTTGGATTAACCCAGTTAGCGGGGCGCTGTTGGTAGGATTCGGTGTATTTTCCTTAATTTCTCGGATTCCCCTCGGCAATTTTTAAGATCAATACTTTGTTAGCTTTTACACCTAATGACAATAGATGATTCAGCGTCCAAAGAATTAAAATTGTGGTCAGTAGCTGGAAAGTTCTTACGGCAGGAGCTTTTGCCCGTACTGACTAACTTACGATTAGCGATCGCACTCCTGCTATTGATTGCAATCTTTAGCTCCACTGGTACTGTAATTGAGCAAGGCCAGTCACCTGCATTTTACCAAAGCAATTACCCAGAACATCCCGCTTTATTTGGTTTCCTAACTTGGAAGGTAATTCAGGTAGTTGGGTTAGACCATGTATATCGTACCTGGTGGTTTCTGGCATTACTCATCTTATTTGGCACGAGTTTAACTGCTTGTTCATTTACCCGTCAGTTACCAGCCTTAAAAGCTGCCCAGCGCTGGAAATATTACGAAGAACCACGACAATTTCAAAAATTAGCTTTAAGTGCCGAACTAGATAATGGTTCCCTAAATTCTCTCAGCGAAATATTACAGAAACGCCGCTATAAAATTTTTCCAGATCCAGAAAAAGAAAATCTCCTCTACGCCCGCAAGGGAATAGTCGGACGCATCGGCCCAATTATCGTTCATATTGGCATCGTAGCTATTCTGCTAGGGGGAATTTGGGGAGCGATGACTGGGTTTCTGGCACAAGAAATGGTTGCTAGTGGCGATACATTTCAAGTGACAAATATTGTAGATGCTGGGCCAATAGCTGCCCAAGTCTCAAAAGATTGGTCTGTGCGAGTAAATCGTTTTTGGATTGACTACACTCCATCTGGCGGCATCGATCAATTTTATTCCGATATGTCTGTCTTAAATAAGCAGGGAGAGGAAATCGATCGCAAGAAGATTTTTGTCAACGAGCCTCTGCGCTATCATGGCATAACTTTCTACCAAACTGATTGGGGAATCGCAGGTGTTCGCGTCCAATTTAACAACAGCCCGATTTTTCAGCTACCGATGGCGCTATTGAACACCAAGGGACAAGGGCGGATTTGGGGAACATGGGTTCCGACTAAACCAGATTTGAGTGAGGGTGTCTCTTTATTAGCTAAAGACTTGCAAGGGATGGTATTAATTTACGATCCTACTGGCAAACTCGTTGATACTGTCCGCGCCGGAATGTCAACCGAAGTCAATGGTGTGAAGCTGAAAATTTTGGATGTCATTGGTAGCACTGGCTTACAAATTAAAGCCGATCCAGGCATACCAATTGTTTACACAGGGTTTGGCTTACTCATGCTGGGTGTGGTGATGAGTTACTTTTCTCATTCGCAAATATGGGCATTGCAAAAAGGCGATCGCTTGTATGTGGGTGGCAAAACTAATCGCGCCCAAGTTGCTTTTGAACAAGAGGTTTTAGAGATTTTAGATTGGCTGAGTTCACAACCAAAAGTTGAGGAGAAAGAGGCGGCGATTGAAGTTTAAATGTATTGCTTCCCCTTCCCGCAGGGTAGGGGCACATACACGATCCCTTTGCGTACCTATGGATTTCAAAGTTATTTTCCTCGTTTTACAAATGATTATGCCCACACGGGTACAGATTGGAAAATTATTAAACATTGGAACTAAAGATTTATATATCTGCTCAACTTCAATCTAAACGACGGGTTTGCCTTCTACCTGCGATCGCGATCTTGTTGAGTATTGCTTCTTGCACTGCTGGTAATAAAAGCATCAAGCATGTTTCCCTGGTTGGTGCTGGAGCAAGTTTTCCTGCACCTTTGTACGAACGCTGGCTTGCAGATTACAACCAGCAAAATCCTAATGTGCAAATTAACTATCAAGCTATAGGAAGCAGCGCTGGAGTGCAACAACTCATTGAAGGGACTGTGGACTTTGCAGCTAGTGATGTGGGAATTACAAATGAACAAGCAGCTAAGATAAAAAAGGGAGTAATTGCTTTACCTATGACTGCTGGTTCCATAGTACTGGCTTACAACCTCGCGCCCACTCGCCAGTCACCTCAAGCCAATCTACCAAATGGTTTAAACCTATCACGCCAAGTTTACGTAGATATCTTTCTCGGAAAAATTACGAATTGGAATAATCCAAGAATAGCTGTAGCTAATCCAGGGGTAAATTTGCCCAATCTACCGATTCAGGTTGTACACCGTACTGATGGTAGTGGGACTACAAGTGTATTGACGCAACATCTTAGTACTATAAGTCTAGAATGGAAAAGCCAGGTTGCAGCCGGTAAAGCTGTAGCATGGCCAGTGGGAATTGGTGGAAAGGGTAACGAAGGTGTTACCGCCTTAATTCAACAGATACCAGGAGCTATTGGCTATGTAGAATACGTTTACGCCAAACAAAATAAACTCCCTATGGCTGCTTTGGAAAATAAATTTGGTAATTATATTACGCCGACACCAGAATCTGTAGCTCAAACCTTGGAGTCAGTGAAATTACCCGCCGATAACTTGATTGCTTTTATCAACGATCCTACAGGTTCCCAGTCTTATCCCATCGTCACTTACAGCTGGCTTTTGACTTATCAGCAGTATCCAAACCGAGTCAAAGGTAAAGCGCTAAAAAAATTTATTGATTGGGCTTTGATTGAGGGGCAAAAATCCAGTTTGGAACTCGGATATATTCCTTTGTCTAAAAAAGTTGTGCTTCAAGTGCAATCTGCTGCAAATAAAATTGCAGAATAACTAAGTCAGGGCTTTAATGCTGTTTACGTTTCTTAACGTAATTTGGCTTATTTCTACCAACTTACTTAGTTTTTAGTTTAGAGGTTGTTTGAAAAGTGTTTCGCTGTGACTTTAGGCACTTTAGATCCCCCCTAACCCCCCTTAAAAAGGGGGAAGAATCAAAGTCCCCCAATTTATCGGGGGATTTAGGGGGATCTAAAACTTTTGATACCGACAAGAGGACTTTTCAAACATCCTCTTAGAGTAAGCGATCGCGTTATTTGAGATTGACACTCTCAGTCCCTTTAGGACTGAGATATAGATACAGGATGAGAAATTGAACCCTGCAATTTATCTATGAATCATCAACACATTATATTTGTCTGCACAATCTGTGGAAGTAGCCATCAGACAAAACAGGATGTTGCGAAAAGCGACGGTGAACGGCTGCTAGAGAAATTACAAACCCTATATCATGACTGGGTATTGCAAGATGAGTTCTCGATTCAACCCGTTGAATGTATGGGTGTTTGCGAGCAGGTTTGTGCAATTGCTTTCGTCTCTCCTAACAAACACACCTACTTATTCGGCGATCTGCCTGCTGATGCTGAACGTGTAGAGGAGACAGCAACTGCCATACTTGACTGTGCTAGTCAATATCACGCCAAGCCAGATGGTTTGCTCGCCTACGCCAAGCGCCCGGAACTGCTCAGAGCCGGAGCGATCGCCCGGATTCCACCTCTGCCGCCGGGTCATTAGCTACGGACTTTGGTGAGAATTTTTTGGGAATAAAACGAAGCTGATTCTTCGTTTTTGGCGCAATCTTGGGCAAATTTAATCAAATGATGTCCCACAAGTCCAACGTGAATCAAGTTTTCAATATTACCTGCTTTTAGTGCTGGCTTTGCCATTTTCCAGAAAGTTTGACGATAGTTACTAAATATGCCTACCCGCAGCAAAATATTACTTAAATAAGTTAAACCTTTGCGAATATTAGCCGCAGAAGCGCGAGACGGGCTGTTAGGAATTTTGATGCGGTTTGGATAGGTGTGTTCCATGTTGTAGGCGAACCGCTCATATAAAAATTCCGGCTCATAAGCAGTTGTGATACAACGCCGCCACATCTCAATAACTTGCTCGTAGGGCATCAAAAACTCAACATTTGATTCGCGGTTTTCATCAAAGAGAAGTCGTCCTTCTGCTTCTAACCGCCGCCATAAAGGAGTTCTCGGTAGTGCATGAAGTAGGTTAATTGTCAACATCGGAATTTGCGATGCTCGAATAAATTCGATAATTCGGTCTGCTGTTTGTGGTGTATCTGTATCTAACCCGATGATGATTCCTGATACTACTTCCATACCATAGCTATTCAAAACCTGAATTGCTTTTAAGATGGGCATACTCAGATTTTGGTCTTTGGAAATGGCATGGAGAGCATTTGGTTCAGGTGTTTCGATGCCGCAAAAGATTGTGCAAAAATAAGCTTCGCGCATCATCTCTAGCAGTTTGGGACTTTGAGCTAGGTTGAGCGTTGCTTCACAGGCAAACTGGATGGGGTAGCCATTGCGTTTTTGCCAGTCAATCAGATGAGGTAGTAACTTCATCGCGGCGCGGCGATCGCCAACAAAGTTATCATCGACAAAATACACTGCCCCCAAATTGCCAGATTGTCGCATTGCGTCTAACTCGGCGACTACTTGCTCTGGTGTTTTCATCCTGGGACTGTTGCCATAGAGTTCGGGAATATCACAAAACTCGCAGTGATAAGGGCAACCACTGGAAAACTGGACATTTGCCAGAAAATAATCATTGATATTCAGCAAATGATAAGCTGGGGTGGGAAACTCCGTTAGGGGCAAACGTTCCTTAGTTTCAAAGCGGATTTGCGCTTGGGGACGTTCCAGATTTTGGTCTAGATACTCGATCAGGCGATCGCTTCCATCTCCCAATTCACCCAAATTTAAAATGTCAAACTCAGGATAATATTCTGGACACCCAGATACTGAAGGACCACCAACAACTGTGATTTTGCCGACTCGATGGGCGAGTTCGTTAATTTGATTAATCTGTGGTTTTTGGATATGCATTCCACTGACAATCACCACATCAGCCCATTGATAATCACCCCTCGTTGCTGATTTGACATTCTCATCAATAAACCGCACTTCCCATTCTTGAGGTAAGTAGGCAGCCACAATTAAAATACCTTGGGGTGGCATAAAAGCCCGAACTTTACCCATAAGTGGGTAAGCGTGATGAAAAGTCCCAAAGGAGCGGCTGTACTTGGGAAAAATACACAGAATGCGTCGATGGTTTGAGGGAACGTAGCTGGTTCTCTTAGCGATCGGAGCGGTTTTTGAATCGGCCGCTATATAAGTTGGGTTCTCTAAAGACTTCAGATTTACAGTCATCGCAAATTTCACCCCAGAAGACTGAACAGCTAATTTGACAATCTATTGACGTAATCAGCTGTCATCCAAACTAGCTTACCGCGATCTTTCAGAAGTTTTTAACTGTTAAGATATAAAATTTCTCCTAGAAGGGCGAACTGAATTAGTTTGCAAGCCACTGTCATGAATTTGATTTACTTTCTTTTGCGTTCTTCATGGGGAATGGTAGCGATCGCGATCGCTACCGGATTCCTGAGTGGCGGTAGTAGTGCTGGCTTAATTGCCTTAATTAGCCATACAGCAAGTAGCAGTTCCGCTTCCCGCTTCACATCCATCGCTTGGGGTTTTGTGGGGCTGGCGATCATTGCACTGATTACCAGTATCATTTCTCAAGTGATGCTGATTCGTCTTTCTCAGAATGCCGTTTTGCAATTACGGATGCGTTTGAGTCGCCAGATTCTCGCTTCTGAATTGAGTCATCTGGAACGCTTAGGGAATCCTCGATTATTGGCAACTCTCACAGAAGACATTCAAGCGGTTGCTAATGCTGTTTATCAGATGCCTTTCATTTTTATTAATTTAGCGATCGTCCTGGGCTGCATAGCGTACATAACTTGGCTGTCTTGGTTAGTACTGGTAATGGTGTGTGGGATTTCAGTAGTGGCGATCGCTAGTTGTCAGTGGCTACTCAACAGAGGCGGGAAATTGCTGGCCTTAGCTCGTGAAGATGAGGATCATCTGTTTAAACATTTTCGCACTATTACCGAAGGAGTCAAGGAACTTAAACTAAATTACAGGCGACGTGAGGACTTTTTAGCAGAAAAACTGCAATCAACTGCTAACGAGTTTCGTCATCACAATGTTAACGGTCTGACCCTTTTTGCCATAACTTCAAGCTGGGGTCAACTCATATTCTTTTTTGCCCTCGGTTTTGTCCTATTCGTTTTGCCGAATCTGCTTACCATCAATTCTGAAACTCTTTCTGGTTACATTTTAACTTTCACTTATTTGGTGTTACCAATGGATAACATCATCAGCAAACTTCCCCTATTAAGCAAAGCCAGTATTGCCTTGCAAAAAATCGAGTCATTGGGTTTATCTCTAGCTAGTCGAACTGAAATATCAACTGTTCCACCTGCTCTGAAAGATGATTGGCACAGCTTAAAATTTAAAAGTGTTACCCATACTTACTACACAGTTCAAGAAGACAATAGCTTTACCTTTGGCCCCATCGATTTGACACTCTCTCCTCAAGAATTAGTCTTTATTGTCGGGGGAAATGGTAGCGGTAAATCTACATTAGCTAAACTAATTACCGGACTCTATATCCCTGAAAATGGTGAGATTTGGTTTGATAATGAGTTAATTAGCGAACAGAACCGAGAATGGTATCGGCAGCATTTTTCTGTAGTATTTTCCGACTTTTATTTATTTGAAGAACTTTTGGGATTAAAAAATGGTGACTTGGATATTCAAGCCAAAAAATATTTAAAACAACTGCAACTAGACCATAAAGTGAAAGTTGAAAATGGGCAACTTTCCACCACAGCACTTTCTCAAGGACAACGGAAACGGCTAGCTTTGCTTACAGCCTATTTGGAAGATCGACCAATTTATCTATTTGATGAGTGGGCAGCCGATCAAGATCCAGTATTCAAAGAAATATTTTACACTCAGATACTACCCGAACTGCGATCGCGGGGCAAAACAGTACTAGTGATTAGCCACGACGACCGCTATTTTCATTTAGCCAACCGAATTATTAAACTTGACTATGGAAAAATCGAGTCAGACAAAACTTAATCCCAGAGTATTGGAGTAAAATCACAAATCTTTTCCTACTCCTATTCTCTGGCAATGACTATATCGTTGGACTTAATAACGGCATAAGCCTCTTTCCCCTCAGACAAATCTAACTCTTCTACCGATACTCTGGTGATAATCGAAGTTAACTCAACTCTGTGAATAATCTCCAGTGTCACCTCACTATTAACTGCTCCTGTCACAACTCGTTTAATAACACCCTTCAGAATATTGCGGGAGCTAACTTTGAGTGATTTCTTTTGAGTACTAATTTCTATCTCAGGGTTTTGAGTGTAGAGATGTTCCTCAGTTGGTAGGGAATTGGATGGTGAAGAGTGTTGATTAAGACCGCGTACCAATTCCCGCAGAATTTCGGTCTTGGTTCGCTGAGACTGGCCGCAAAACTCTTCTAAAATCTTTCGTTCCTCTTCTGAGGTTTGGAATGTGACCCAGCCTTGTTCTTTTTTAGGCATAATTTTACCGATATAGTTGGGAAAATCTTGGTATTATTGGTACGATTCTACCTAGCATCAATTTTAGAAAAAAACCTCTCAAGCACCTTATTCTATGAAAAGAAGACAAATTCTTGGTTTCCTGGGTGTAGCAGTTGCTGGCTTATTCTTGGCAATCGGTTTACCGTTAGTTACTCCTTCTCCTGTAATAGCACAGTCAAACACCACTATCCTCGTGTCCGCAGCCGCCAGCTTAAAAGAGGCACTGGAAGAAATTAAGCCTTTGTACCAACAAAGTAAATCAGATGTCAACATTAATTATAATTTTGGGGCTTCTGGTGCTTTGCAGCAACAGATTGAACAAGGTGCGCCAGCCGACATCTTTATTTCTGCCGGCAAAAAACAAGTGGATGCCTTAGAACAAAAAGGACTTTTGGTACCAGGTAGCCGGACTAACCTGGCAAATAACCGTTTAGTCTTGATTGTGGCTCAGGATGTTGTTGGCATTAATAGCTTCTACAATTTAACAGATAGTAAGATTAAAAAAATTGCGATCGGTGAACCCAGAAGTGTACCCGCCGGTCAATATGGGGAGCAAGTCTTAAGAAAATTGAAACTTTACGATCGGGTAAAGTCCAAATTGGTTTTTGCTAACAATGTGCGTCAAGTTTTAGCAGCAGTAGAAAGTGGTAACGCTGAAGCTGGTTTAGTTTACGCCACTGATGCCAAAATCTCCAATAAGGTAAAAGTTGTAGTCGCTGCTGACGATAAGTTTCACTCACCAATTGTCTATCCAATGGCAGTAATTAAAAGTAGTAAAAAAATTCCCGCAGCCAAAGAGTTTATCCAGTTTTTATCTGACAGTCAAGCGAAGGATGTACTCAAAAAATATGGGTTTATTATACGTTGAAGAACAAGGGGCTTAAGCCCCTTATCTTAATTGAGGTCTAAGGGACTTCCAGAAAATAAACTATCCAATTTATTCAGATTATATTTTTCTTACTCCCCCTGCCCCCTACTTACACAGCGATTGGTTATTTTTTTTGGAAGTCCTAAGAAGCCGTGGATTGCAACTTTTCTAATCGTGCCAGCACTTCTGAACTGTGAATGTTTGGGTTGACTTTGACAAAAGTCTCGCGCAAGATGCCTTGAGGATCGATGATAAAACTATGGCGGCTCGATAAGAAACCGAGCCACGAACCATAAGCTTTGCTCACTGAACCATCGGTGTCAGCCAATAGTGGGAATTTTAGTCCCTCTGAATCACAAAATTTGGCGTGAGAATCTATGTCATCAGCACTTACGCCAATAATTTGGGTATTTTTATCAAGGTATTGAGGTAAGTCTTGCTGAAAACGACGAGCTTCTATGGTGCAACCAGAGGTGAAGTCTTTAGGGTAAAAGTAGAGGACTAGCCACTTACCGCGCAAGTCAGAGAGGGAAATTTTGCCATCACCTGTGTTAGTTGGCAAAGTAAACTCTGGTGCGGGTTGATTAATTGTAGGAAGTTTACCACCAAGAGCATCAGCAACAGGGGTAAAGTTCAGCCAGCTGATGACAGAAATACAGCTGGCAAATAATATGTTTAAAAAAGTGCGGCGGGAAATCATGGTGTAAACCAGAATCACAACTTTACACAAGTTTACAATTCTTGGTTGCAGCAAATCTCACTTAGAGTCAGATTTGGGAGGGTTATCTGTGCTTTCGATGTATTGGCTATCTAGCAGAAAGGCTCCCCTGGTGAACCGAATACCCCAATATCCACCGGGACGGCGGTCAATCACTATCCCCTCTTCACCAATGCGAATAACATCAGGGGGGCGCAGCATGGGCATAGGTTCAGCTGTTTTGACGTAGGGCGGTAGTGCCACAACCCGCACTTTACTACCAATTGCGAATTCTTGAGACATCTTAATCAAGCTAGGAGGTTCAATAACTCATAACTCATAACTCATAACTATCTTGAAAGTCTAGTAAATGGGGAATTGGGAATTAGGTAGATGTGGTTCAAGAAATCACTTTTAAACCGCAGAGGTACGGAGAGCGCAGAGAGGAAAGCAGAGATTTTAGAAGTTACTTTGAAAAGACTAATCCCTAAAAAGGGGAAAGGGAAAGGGGAAAATTTCATCCCCTTTCCGCATCTTCTGCAAGAAGTCTATTAATTTTTGACTGTGGAAAATAATGACTGGACATCAGTCAAGGGTAAGTGCCACAGTAATTCTGGTTGCCAAGTATCTGGGTCAAGGTGGGAGTTACAACCGCGTTGATATGCTTGCCAGAGTCTGTCCCAGCTAAATTGTTGTTGAGAATTTAGGTTTTTATGGATGACTCGCAACAGTCCTAGCCCCAGCATCAAGTTACTTGTGCTAAATTTTGTTCCTAATAAAAATGCTTGTACTTCTGCTTCACCAATGAAGTCAGCACCGTAGCCTGTAAGGATGTGAATCCCATCATGGAGTTGTTTCCGACGGCTACCAGTGGTAAAAGGTTGTAGATTGTGTTCATTGAGGAAATTCGCCCAAGTTCTGCCAAAAGTGCCAGTAGGGAGAAAACGCAATCTCTCTATTTCCACAATTTGAGGAACATCTCGTCCTTGTGCTATGGCGACGCGATCGATTAAATCTAAAACCTGTTGCAGGCGAGGAGTAGGATTTGGAGAAGCAGCAAAGGGTTGCATCATAATCTATCTTGGGATGAGATGGGCAGCACTGCCCATCCCAGAATTATTATTTTTTGAAAGATTATTATTGAGGATTGCCTTGTTGACGGCGAGAAGGAGCATTTTGACGGAATTGCTCTATTTTCTGGCGCTGTTCGGGGGTTAAGACTGCTTGAATCTGTTGTTTCTCAGACTCCCGAATTTGTCGCATTTGGGTTTTCTGTGCTTCACTCAGATTTAAGTCAGCAAAATTACCTTTTTTGCGACCACGATGCTGACCTGGTTGCCCTTGACCTGTTTGCCCCTGAGCCTTACGCGCTTGCCGTTCAGCCTGATGCGCTTGTTTTGCTGCTTCTAATTTTGCCTTTTGTTCTGGCGTGAAAACTGCCTCCATTTTGGTGCGGCTATCGCGGCGAATTGTCTGAATTTGGCTTTTTTGGGCATCTGTTAGATTTAAGTCTTTCCAAGGGCCCCTTTCTTTTTGTGGAGTTTGTGCCAGTAACAAGGGTGAAGGAGAGGCTGTTTGAGCGTCAACAGCAAAGGAGGTTGCAGTTAAAGTTAGAGCGATCGCTCCAGCGACTAGCGATAATACTTTGAGTTTCATTACTTATCCTGTGGGTTTTTCCTGGTTGGTTGTCACCATCATAAGAACTTATCTTTAGTAGTTACATGAGGAGAAGGTCATGGTTTTACCCATGACTTTAGTCATGATTGAATTTTGACAAATTTGACTGACAATAAATAGTTAGGAGGTGGGAGTTAGGAATTAGAAGTTATAAATGATGAATATTTTTATGATGATTGATTTATAAATCCTTATTTAGCTTATTGCATTATGTTTTTATCCCCTGCATTTACTATTAATTACTCACTTGGCGAAAACTTTAAACTGCTGAAGTAACCGTTAAAAGAGTTAGAATTTATAACTCCAAACTCTTAACTCATTCATTAACTGGAGCAAAATGACTGATGAATAGTCAATTTAAAATTAACAAGCATCCTTTTCCATCTCTACTTTATCTGGAGTGGATACTACTGGCTATCACTGCATTAACAGCAGTGATCCCACCTCCCTTACGGCGATTTCATCCCAAACCTCCAGAGCTATCAATTTGTGGTACATTTCCCGACTTATCAGTTTGCAATCTATTGCCAGAACTGTCAATTTATAGTCTGGTTATTTTTGCATTAATGGGCTTGATATTACCCACAAAGAGCAAGACATCTAAAATAATATACACGGTTGTTGAAATTTCATTAATTTTAACTACTGGATTATTTGGTGAAAGATTCGCTCGTCTTTTTCCTTTTCTTTACATAATTTTAGTTACTCGCAGTTGCCTAATATTTAACTTGCCTGGACGTTTATTTGTTACCTCCCTATCCTTTACGTTATTTCTATTTACGACACAGTTAAAATATCAGCTATTCAATTTACAAGCATCTCCACAAGCACAAGAAAAATTCAGATTTCTTAGCTTGAATTGGTCGCTAGTATTTGGCTTAAGTTTGGTCTTTGTGTTGTTGATGATGAATGCAGTGTTATCTGAACGCCACAGCCGAGAAAAGCTAGCGATCGCTAACGAAAAACTCCGTGAATATGCCATGCGAATTGAAAATCAAGCTACCTTAGAAGAACGTAACCGCATTGCTCGTGAAATTCATGATTCATTAGGACATTCTCTAACTGCTTTAAATTTGCAATTAGAAACAGCTTTAAAACTGTGGCAATCTAACCCAGGTAAGGCTGAAACATTTCTAGCAACAGCAAAAGAATTAGGTTCCAAGGCGCTAAAAGATGTCCGCCAATCTGTTTCTACTATGCGTTACAATCCCTTACAAGAGCAATCTTTAGATAGTGCGATCGCTAGTCTTTCAGAAAATTTTCATCGCTCTAATGGCATTTTACCAATTTGCCAAATCAACCTGGAATATTCTCTACCACCTGAAATCAATACTGCTATTTACCGGATTATTCAAGAATCTTTGACAAATATAACTAAATATGGTTATGCAACCGAGGTTAAACTGGAACTCACGACAACCAGAGGAAATTTGCGATTGATAATTCAGGATAATGGTAGAGGTTTTGATTTAGGGCAAAATACTACTGGTTTTGGACTTCATAGTATGCGCGATCGCACTTTAGCACTTGGAGGTGAGTTTAATATTAATAGCGCTCCTGGTTCTGGTTGCAAAATTACAGTTAATATTCCTTTAATGAGGTTGAGATGATGATTAAAGTATTGTTGGTAGATGACCAAGGTTTAATTCGTCAAGGATTAAGAGCGTTATTAGAATTAGAACCAGATTTAGAGATAGTCGGAGAAGCAGAAAATGGCGAACAGGCAATTAATTTGGTTGCTGAATTCCAGCCAGATGTGGTATTGCTAGATATTAGAATGCCTATTATGGATGGAGTTGCAGCCACGAAGGAGATTCAAAAACGTTTTGCAAAAACTAAAATTTTAGTCTTAACAACTTTTGATGATGATGAATATGTATCAGCAGCATTGCAAAATGGGGCAATGGGTTATTTATTGAAAGATACACCATCAGAAGAATTAGCTGTTGCTATTCGTGCTGTTTATAAAGGATATACTCAATTAGGCCCAGGTATAGTTAAAAAGCTATTAACTCAGTTTTCTAATGGTATAGTAACCCAGTCACCCCCTGTACCATCTAGTTTAACTGAACTTACTCCCAGAGAAAAAGAGGTTTTGCGGTTAATTGCTACAGGCGCTAGTAACCGAGAAATTGCTCAACAACTCTACATTTCTGAGGGTACGGTCAAAAATCATGTTACGAATATTTTAAATCGGTTAAATTTGCGCGATCGCACTCAAGCAGCGATTTGGGCAAATACATATTTATCCTATTTGAAGGAAGCAAGTTAAATAATTCGTAATTTTAATCTTTAATAGGAATCATATTTGATTTTTGAAAAAATATAAGTTAGACGGAACGTCGTAACGCACTATAAGCATTTGGGTGGTGCGTTAGCGTAGCATAACGCACCCTACCCACATTTCAAAAATCAAATACTAGTCCTATATATAAGACTAAACTTAGGATTTACTAATGTGGATGCAATCGCTAAAATTGCTGTAGAAGTTGTTGGAATTCTGAGCATTATGAAGCGCATTTGCAATATGGTTAATATTTTTACAATAACTTCATTTTCTGCTTTTGTATTTGCTAGCACCACTACTTTACTGCTAGTGCAGACAGTCACAGCTAAACCTGTACAGATAAAAAAGCAAGTCAATCAAGCAAAACCATTAAACTCAGGAGTACGAATATACCCTGCAAATAATAGCCTACCAGCAAGCCGCCTGATTACGATTGAACGTGCTATTAAAAAGTCTAGTAATATGCAAATAACAGAAGCAAAACTTACAACTTACGAGGAATTCGCAGCCCAAACAGGAATGTACAAATCATCGATTTCTAACAACCGTATGGTGTGGATAATAACTGGTTTTGTCCAAGGTGAGTTTAGAATGTCTAAAGGTAGAAGTGTCTGCACTGATAACGCCAAACTTGTGGAATTAATAGATGCAGAAACTGGCGATTCTTTTGGTAGAAGTGTTCACTGTCCTCTAAACAATCAGATAAATTTTATGCCGTAAAAGTAGTAGGCAAAATTTAGTTAGTCTGCGAACCGAAAAATGTCGAATTAAATTACAGGCTATTTAAATAAATCTAAACATTCGTGCTTTAAAATGCCTTTGGTGACTTTGATATTCCTAAATGATTTAGCAATTATCTCTTCACAAGATAGATTAATTTGTGACTGATTTATCGAGATTAAATCTTGAATGGAAGCACCATATACAATTTCTGATAAACCACTCCAAACACAAGCAGTTGCACACATCGGACAAGGTTCGCCAGTTGTATATATGCTATAACCTTCTAAAGAAGGGTTTTTAAGTTTAGCTGTTAAATTACGAATAACATTGATTTCTGCATGGCCTGATGGATCGTTATCTCTTATAACAGTATTATGACCTACTGCAACGACTTCGTTATCTTTAACAATCACAGCACCATAAGGTGCATCTCCTTCTTTTGCTTCTGCCAAAGCTAAACGCATAAAATATTCTGGGTTCATATAAGCTGGTGTTAACATAAGGATAATGATTAATAATATCGTATTTCTAATGCTATAACTGGGAATTAAGATTAGTTAATGGTCGAATATGTTACTGAGCAGACAAGAAACAGAATTCTACTTAACAGACCTAGAAACACCAATAGGTAAAGCGATTAATTTAACACTAGCCGCTATGGTGTTAGTATCATCAGGAATTTTTGTGGCGGAAACTTATAATATCCCTGATTCTGTGCGGTTTCAATTGCATCTTGTTGATACTGCGATCGTCATCATATTCGCGGTGGAATATTCACTCCGTCTGTGGAGTGCAGAAAATAAAGTTCAGTATATTTTTAGCTTTTATTCGATTATTGACTTAATGGCGATTTTACCATTCTTTCTAGGAATGGTGGATATTAGCTTTATCCGCCTACTGCGATGGTTTCGGATTTTAAGATTAATTAGATTTATAGATAGAAAATTTTTATTCGCCAGTATCAGTACCGAAGATGGAATGATTTTTGCGCGAATATTATTTACATTATTTGCAATTGTTTTTATTTATTCTGGTTTAATTTATCAAGTAGAGCATCCGGTTAATCCTCAAAATTACGGTACATTTTTGGATGCATTCTATTTCTCTGTTGTCACCATGACAACTGTGGGATTTGGCGATGTTATTCCCATTTCTGAATTAGGGCGCTTGCTAACAGTATTGATGATTTTTACCGGAATTGCACTGATTCCTTGGCAAGTGGGGGATTTAATTAAGCGAGTAGTGAAAACTGCTAATCAGGTAGAAACCGTTTGCTCAAATTGTGGTTTGGCTTTCCATGATGTAGATGCGGGGTTTTGTAAAAGGTGCGGAACTAAGTTACCAAGTCGGAGGGTTGATTGAAAAAGGAAATTTCACGGTAAGATAATCTTTCTTTGGCAACTGCTCAGAAAAGAGAATATAACCAATGCCTAACCTCAATCTCATTTCAGAATATAAAAGCTTTGGTGGCAAACTCGGCTTTTACAGTCATCCCTCCTCAAGCTGTAACGGTGAAATGCGCTTTGCTGTCTATCAACCACCACAAGCAACTCAAAAACCTGTGCCAATTCTCTATTTTCTCTCTGGTTTAACTTGCACGGAAGAAAATTTTATGGTTAAGGCGGGGGCGCAACGCTACGCAGCTGAGTACGGTTTGATGCTGGTTGTACCAGATACTAGCCCCCGAAATAGTGGCATTGCAGGTGACGATGATGATTGGGACTTTGGCACAGGTGCGGGCTTTTATGTTGATGCTACAGAGGAACCGTGGCGTAAAAACTACCAAATGTATAGTTATGTCGTCCAGGAATTACCTGCTTTAATTACCGCAAATTTCCCAACTCAACCCGAAAAACAAGGAATTTTCGGTCATTCAATGGGCGGACACGGGGCGCTAGTCTGTGCGATGAGAAACCCAGAACTCTATAAATCAGTATCAGCTTTTGCACCTATTACTGCACCTATGGGTTGTCCTTGGGGTAAAAAAGCTTTCAGTGGTTATCTTGGCAGCAATCAAGAAAGTTGGCGTGCTTATGATGCCAGTGAATTGGTCAAGCAAGTAGGATATCACAGTGCAATTCTCATTGACCAAGGGACTGCCGATAAATTTTTAGCTGAACAATTAATGCCAGAAGTTTTTGAACAAGCTTGTGCAGATGTTAAGCAACCCCTAAATTTGCGTTACCAAGAAGGCTATGACCACAGTTTTTATTTTATCGCCAGTTTTATTGAAGATCATATCCGCCACCATGCGATCGCTTTCGGAGTTACAGTGACTAAATAAACACCCTCTTAGCTTCAGCTTTCCAATTGCTTTTTTGTCAGTAAAGCTGATTTCGCTCAACTGATAGCTTCCATCTGACGATTTATTAGTGAGTGGAGTCTTAAGGTGCTTGCCCAAAAGCCTGGGCTATAGCATTGCGGGCAATCTTAGGTTTTAGGTTCTCATCGAAGGGAAGCGGACGCAGAAATTTCCAGAGACTTGGATTGTCCCTATAGGTTTTCTTTGGCATCCAGTCGGGATGACGTATCCAGGTATGACGGTCGGTAATTCCCCATGTAATCACAGTATCAACTTTAGCAGCAAAGCACAGGTCAAGATATCGCTTGTAACTGTCGGCTACCATCTGGTCTAGCTTTTGGATACTATCGGGTAGTGGGGTATCAATGATAATATCTAATTCTGTAATCATTGGTTTAACTCCCAAATCGTTAAGCCGTTTTAAGACAGAACTAAATCCTTTGGCATCAAAACCATAAGCGGTAGAAAACCATAGATGCGACTGGATGCCTGCGCCGTCAATTTTAACGCCACTATTCTTCAGATACTCAACCATTTTTAAGAAACGGCTTGATTTCCATGTAGCGCCTTCGATGCCAAAATCGTTTAGGTAAAATTTCTTGGTGTTATCAACTGAAGCGGCAATTTTAAACAAGTCTCGAATTAATTCTCGTTTTACCCCTTTACGCAAACCGTAGGTAGCGTTATCAGTCTCATTTTCATTATCAGCGATAATTTCATTGGCAATATCCCAAGACTTTAAAACGGGGCTATTACGATAATGCCCCATGACTCCTTTAACATGGCGTTCCATCATCTCAAGAGTTGGGGGATAAGGAAGCCAGTCTGGTCTTCCCATGTGCCAGAAAAGGGTATGCCCATGTAATGCTATATTATTCTTCTGACAGAAATTAGCGATCGCATCTGCTGATTCAAAGGTAAATTTTCCTGGCTGTGGTTCAGTGGCATTCCATTTTAATTCACCATTCGGTGTCACAATCGAACACTCACGAGCAATTAGGTTAGCGTAATCTTTATCTTTCAGCAAAAATTCAGCATCAACTGCTGCGCCATAACGCTTACCTTTAGCAGCAGCTACTTGCCGAAGCGGAGAATCTACATTTGTATAAGTTCCTGCAATATAATTCGTACTCTGGTCTTCTTTCTGCTTATCCTTTTGTAAAAAGCCCATAGTCAACAAGGCAGAAAGGGTTGTGTATCCTGCTCTTGTTAAAAATTTTCTCCGATAAGGCATAAATTTTACTTAATTAAGAAACACACGAATTATTATATTACATAATCAGTTTTGAGACTTTTTGAGGTTTGGTGATGATTCCCACTGGTCTATTTTTTACCTTAACTAGTCATCTTCAATCAGAACTGTAACAGCTGCGATCGCAATCAACATTTCATCATTTTTATCATTGAGTTCGGGAATCGCCCGCCCTTGAACCACCATCCCCCCAGATTCTACGGTGAGGGTTTTTCGCCCAAATGGTAATACAGCAAGTACCTCTTCTTCTCTAACTTGTTCTGGGTATGGCACTGCTACCTGAACCTCTATAATCATTTGATTGGGGTGACTTAAACCTGCAACCTCCCAAACACCAGGTAAAGCATTGTGAGCGATCGCATTACGAACAGCCCTAGATGCTGCTACAGTTGGTTCTTGTCCATGCTGATCTATTCCCATCCCCATCTCGATAATCAAGCGTTTACGCGCCATTGCTATCTCCAGTAAATTTTGCACCTTTCACTTTATATAAATCAGGAGTCAAAAGTCTGAATCTAGAGTTTTCTGAATACTGACTTCTAACTCCCCAAGCAAGAGAATATATCTATAGCCTTCTGGGAAAAAGGTAAAATTCGTGGCAGATTCTGATTCGTTTTGGAACTTATACGGGCTGAGGTGATTTAGATCATACGCTGCAAGCGACTCAGACGCTCTGAGTAACTTTTCATCACCTGTATAGCAAACATGGGTGTTTCCTGAACAGCAAAGAGAAACCCTTCGCGATCGAGGAAACCTAGTTTGCTATCCACCTTAGCAATAGCTGTGTAAGTTCTATTTTGCACTCCTACAAGTACCCCAACACCAAAAATTTCGCCCGTTTCAATGGTTTCTACAACCTTGCCATTGACTAATATATCTACCTCTCCTTCCAGAATGCCGTAGATTTTGTCACCAGACTGTCCTTCTTCAAAGATGACTTCGCCTGCGGAAAATGCTTGAGGATCGGGTTGTTTTTGAAAGATACTGACTGTTAATACAGGACTTAGCATTAGAGCAACCCCAAAATTATTGGTTTTTAGACGAAACTTTTTGATAGCTTTAGGCGAACCCAAAAAAGTATACTACTTTATGTTGGTTAACTCTCAATCTCCACAAAATTCCTGATTAGTCCCCTAATCGTCTAAAAACCTTTCCCTGGCTTTACTAGGCAAAACCGCCCCTCTCGCCCGTCGGAGCTACGGTGTACGCACAAGTCTTCTAGAGTTTGGCTTCTTCGCCAGAAACAATTTCACCCCGCAAAGCTTCCACTGTTTCTATTGCTTTAACAAAGGTATTGTAAGCTGAGTTAAACTGTTTTTCGTCTTGGTATAACCTGCCGAGATTTGACAAAGTTTCTGCATGGTTTTGAGGAAAAGCGCTGCGCGTTCTTACTTCCAGTGCAGCAGAATAAGCAGCGATCGCCAACTAAGGGTTCTCTCAAAGGGAGAGGCTAGCGTCAAGGGGTCTCTCCAAATGGATCGTCTGGCGTGTGGGGTACAATGACTGTGGGAATTATAACTAATTGATATTATGCCTCTGGCTAACGCACCATCCAAAAGCTTTGGTGCGTTATACGCGATAACACACCCTACAGATACTTAGATTTATTTCATAAATCAAATCGGATTCCTATATGTGGGTAAATTAAACAAGTTCGCGGTATCGAGATGCCTTAACAGGTGCATGTTCTAACTGACAGTAAGGGCGGCTATAGCAGAGTGGTGACTCTAAAGCGTGCCCATCTAAAAACTCTGGATTACTCATTACCTGTTCGGTTGGGCCATCATATACGATTTGACCTTGGCTGAGAACAACAGTGCGATCGCATAAATCTAAAGCTAAATCTAAATCATGGGTTGCAATCAGTTGTGTCAGAGGTAAGGTTTGTAACAACTCAATAAATTGCCGACGAGAACGGGGATCTAACTGAGCAGAGGGTTCATCCAATACTAATATCTGTGGGTTCATTGCCAAGACTCCAGCGATCGCAATCCGTTTCTTTTCACCTCCAGATAAATTATTGGTATAGCGTTGTCCATACCATTGGGGATCGATGTCCACTGCTGCCATTGCTTGCAGAGTTCGCTGGAGCAATTCTTCACCTTGCACACCCATATTGAGCGGCCCAAAAGCAACATCTTCCCAAACTGTTGGCATAAACAACTGATTATCTGGATTCTGAAACACCAAACCCACAAAATTCCGAATATTTCGCAAATTTTCCGAATTTACAGACCACTCTCCAATTGTCACCTCTCCCGCTTGTGGCATGATAATTCCATTCAGATGTAACAGCAGTGTGGATTTTCCCGAACCATTGGCTCCGATTAATGCCACTCGCTCTGTTGCCTTGATAGACAAATTTATTTTGTCTAAAGCTTGAGTCCCATCAGGATAGGTATAGCTAAGATTTTGAATTGATATTGGATTATGGTGCATTGAGATAACACGAAAAAAAGTTATTTCCGCCAGTAAATAGCCTGACCCAATAGTGCCAAAATTACAGTCAGACTTAAAGCTACAACATCAGATTGTCCCCCTAGCGAGACTTTTTCCATCATTGGTGGCACTCCTTGATAGCCTCGTGAGAGCATCGCCTGATAAACGAGATTTCCGCGATCGTAAGTGCGGATAAATAGCGCTCCAATCATGTTGCCAACAATTAACCGAATAGAGCGATTCCTGTTCATCAGATTTCGAGACTCTGCCGCCCGACGCATAGCGTTAAACTCGCCAATCAACACACTGATATAGCGATACATCGATGCCAGAATTGCAACTAATAGTGGTGGAGTTCTCAATTCCAACAGGGCATGAAGGAGGGCTGTTACCGAAGTGGTTAAAGTTAGTAAGTTTAGTATTAGCAGCGATAACAGAGCCTTAAGCGTGACACTACCTAAGACAGTTAACCCCACCGTTGTAATCTGCAATGGCCCCCAAGACCACAACACCTCACCACCACCCCGAAATAAAGTACCCAACAGAACCACACTAATAAACGTTAACTCAACTGCTAACCGTTTCACTAGTACTGATAGAGTGACTTTACTTAGCAATATGAGGCTGATTAAAGCTAATCCATAAATAGCCCAAGTCCACCAATGCCCATCTGGTGTGAGAACATTGGCAAACACAAACAATAAGGTACAAAGTATCCGGGTACGGGGAGCGAGTTTGTGCCAGAGAGTCGCTTGTTTGCTATCGACATCTAATACAAATACTCCAACGTGCAGCAGCATGATGTTAAGTTCCTATCTGTATTTGATTCCTAATTACGAATTGTTAATCTGGCGCATCTGAGTCGGAATCAGCGTCATACTGTGTAGAAGGTAAACTAGAACCACGAATAACTAGTTTGCCAATACCCCAAGCTAAACCGAAAGTTGCTAATGTTCCAATTAATCCAGCTAATGGAGTAGCGATCGCTTCTGGTACTCCTCTGAGGGCATACTCATCAAAAATTCCATAAAAGGGTAATTTCTGAGCGGGTTTCTCTCCAAGTTCTTTGCTGTCAAACTTTAGGTCTTGGGAAACTCTATCTAGCCCATCTGGGTTTTTACTTGCTAGTGGCGAAAGGAAAATTGCAATCAATAAGGCAATACCTAAGCCAGCGATAACAAAAGCCCGGTTGCGCGATCGCGAGAGATTGCTACTCATAAGTATTAAATCCTGATTTAGTCACACCTTTTAATAACGAGAGACTGGACGAGACATAGGTGATTTTGTCTGACGGGGTGGATCGTAAAATAAATCAGGTCGAGTCCGCCAAATAAAACTAAGTGCTACTACGGTAATCAGCGCCTCGCCAATGCCAATTACGACATGCCAAGAAGCCATTGCTGTTAAACCTACCGCCAGAGGAACCGTTCCAGACACAGCTAGTTCTAAGGCACACATAACTGAAGCTACCACTACGCTTGTCCAAGCAGCGATCGCCGCACCAATTGTCATACCTCGTAAGGTATCGCGCCCAGTAGCAAATCTTATTGTGCGATAGAGATAGTAACCACCAAAGGTACCGATTAATCCCATGTTAAAGATGTTCGCCCCTAAAACTGTTAGTCCACCATCTTGAAATAGAACAGCTTGCACGATAAACACTGCAACCATAACTAGCGATCCAGCCCAAGGCCCTAATAAAGCTCCAGCTAGTGTTCCGCCCAAAAGGTGTCCAGAAGTGCCTCCTGGAATCGGGAAATTGATCATTTGCGCTGCAAAGATAAATGCTGCACAAACTCCCATTAAAGGTACTGCTCGTTCTTGGTATTCTGCTTGCGATCGCTTAATAGCTAGTGTAATTAAAGCAAGAGCAATTATCCAGGTGACAAGGATAACGGGTAAGTTCAAGAAGCCATCTGGAATGTGCATAGCTAAATGCGGCTGTATTACCCAGTACAGCCAGCCGAAGGACGAAGCACCCATAAATGGTATTGTTTCCATGTTTAAGAAGTGTCCTTTGCAGCCAGATTGATTTAAGCGTCCAGTTGTCTAGTAGACCACGTATTCTCTAGAAACTTCAATCCACTAGGGGGGCATATTAAATACAATTTAGATCGATCGTATTATTGTGTTCGCGGTTTTGATGCTTGAGTAATGGTGATATAGTTACTCCAATCGGTTCTGATGGGGAGCATAACGCCACGCTGCGCTATCGGACGCAAGGGGGAAAGTCCGGTGTGAATCCGGCGCTGTCCCGCAACTGTGAGCCAAAATTAGGTGAGTCAGGATGCCCGCCGATGGGAACCAATTCGTTTACATAAATCTGCGAGGTACAGGTTATGAAAAGAAAAAAACAGGCGTTAGTTAGTCTAACCCTGATGGGAGTTATCAGTTTTTACTTGGTAGTTGGTTTACCCCAACCCGCTTATGCCATGCACATTATGGAAGGTTTTTTACCAGTGCAGTGGGCAATTTTTTGGTGGGTTGTGGCATTACCATTTTTTTTATTAGGATTGCGTAGTCTGACACGCATTACCCAAGCTAACCCGGAACTAAAACTACTACTGGGCTTGGCTGGTGCTTTCACTTTCGTGTTGTCAGCGTTGAAAATCCCTTCCGTCACAGGTAGCTGTTCTCATCCGACAGGGACAGGGTTAGGTGCGGTGCTGTTTGGTCCCCTCACCATGACAGTTTTAGGTAGCTTGGTATTGTTATTTCAAGCTTTGTTACTGGCACATGGCGGCTTGACGACGCTGGGGGCAAATGCTTTTTCGATGGCGATCGCAGGGCCCTTTGCAGCTTACTGGATATATAATCTGACAATGAAGTTGGGTGGTAAACAAAGAATCGCCATATTTCTCGCAGCTGCGATCGCAGATTTACTCACTTACGTTATCACTTCTATTCAACTCGCCCTAGCTTTTCCTGCCCCCGTTGGTGGATTTATTGCTTCATTTATCAAGTTCGCCGGAATTTTTGCTATAACTCAAGTTCCCTTAGCAATTAGTGAAGGATTACTAACTGTGTTGGTATGGAACTGGCTGCAATCTTATAATCCTCAAGAATTGGAACTGTTGCAATTAATCAAGCGAGGAAATGGTAATGAGTCAATCTAAAAAAGGGTTGAGTAACTGGCTGTTGGTAGTAGCTGTCTTAGCTTTAGCAGTTGCACCATTAATATTTGTACGTGGTGGGGAATTTGCCGGTTCTGATGACAAAGCTGAAAAAGCAATTACTGAAATCCAGCCTGGATATAAACCCTGGTTTAAATCATTTTTTGAACCAGCTAGTGGAGAAATAGAAAGCTTATTATTTGCTTCGCAAGCAGCTTTAGGTGCGGGAGTAGTCGGTTATGCAATTGGGTTGTATAAAGGACGTTCCCAACAAAAACGTGAAGAATGAGCCTGCAACTAGACACTTTAGCTTACACTAATCGACTGCGAAGATTACCACCAGAACATAAAATAATTTTTGCATTTACTACTCTTGCAATTTCCCTTGTTACCCATCCGCTAGTACAAATTTTGATAGCGCTTTGGCTGGGTGTTTGGACAGTTATTTATGCAAAAATTCCAGCTGGTGTTTATTTTCGGTTGTTAATGTTCACCATAGTTTTTTGTTTGACGAGTTTACCAGCCTTGATGGTGAATGGAGTTGCAATTACTGATTTGTCCAAGGTGCAATTAGACTCGTGGTATGGATTAACTCTCGGACACTTCTATATTTATATCAGTCATAGTGGCAGTATCCAAGCATGGGGAATTTTAACCAGAGCATTAGCTTCTGTTTCTTGCTTATATTTTCTCATGTTAACTGTCCCTTTCCCAGAGATATTACAAACTCTGCGTTACTTGCGATTTCCTGTGCTTCTGAGCGATTTGTTATTACTAATGTATCGGTTTATTTTCATCCTGCTAAATACAGCTAGTGAATTGTTGACTGCCCAAAATTCTCGTGGTGGCTACCGCACTTGGCGTAGTGGGATGAAAAGTTTAGCACTACTAATCGGACAACTATTACAGCGAACCTTACAACGATATAGTCAGTTCTCTCTCGGACTGGAATCACGGGGTTTTGTGAGTGAATTTAGAGTTTGGCATCCCCGCCGTTATTATCCTCAAGGGCGATATATCATTGAAGCTATTTTCGGCTGTGTAGTATTAATAGCATTGGACTTTTGGCGGAATGCAGGAATATTTACTCGAATTTGAGCAGGTATATTACACCTATCCTGGCACACAGCAATCAGCTTTGAATGGTCTAACACTGAAGATTCCATCTGGCAAAAGATGTGCATTAATTGGGCAAAATGGCTGTGGTAAAACTACACTATTTTTATTAGCGAATGGTCTATATAAACCTAATTCTGGTATTGTCCGTTGGCGCGGTGAACCGTTAAGTTATAACCGAAATTATCTTAGCAGCTTACGGCAAAAGGTGGGGCTAGTATTTCAAGATCCAGAACAACAATTAGTAGCTTCTACTGTTGAAGAAGATATATCTTACGGTTTGTGTAATTTGGGTTTACCAGAATCTGAAATTAAAGATCGAGTAGAACAAGCTTTAATTGAATTTGGGCTGACTACTTTAGCAGAAAGGCCAGTACATCATCTGAGTTTAGGACAAAAGAAGCGAGTTTCTATAGCAGATGTGATGGTACTGCGGCCAGAACTTTTGGTGCTGGATGAGCCAACAGCTTATTTAGATATCAAACATACTCGCAACTTGATAGCAACGATGAAAAAAATTCATCAAGATGGCACTACTTTATTGATGGCTACCCATGATTTAGATTTAGTCTATCGGTGGGCAGATTGGGTTTTTGTTATGGATAAAGGGCGACTGATGATAGAAGGCAAACCACAAGATGTATTTAGTCAGCGTCAACTTTTATCGGAGTTAGAGTTGGGTGTACCATTCATATATGAAATGTTATTTGATGGGCTATCTGCTGAGGAAGAAGTAGTGATAGAACGAGTGCGACAGCGAATATTAGAGCAATTTCGGAATGTCCTGTGAGGATTAACGGTGATGAAATTCAACCTCTTTCTCCAGAATCTTAATATCATAGCTACCGAAGAAATCGTGGCCTAGTAAGCCGATACTTGCTTTTGGTGCGATCGCTACCTGAAGATTATTAGCTGTAACTCCACCTACTGCAACAGATTTTATCTTACCGGTTGGAAATTCTACCTCGCTACCATCGGCAATTTGAGCTTGCATTGTACCTGTAGCCTGGAGTTCAAGTGTATTGGCCATACTTTGAGTGATAATGGTTCCACTAGCACCTGTGTCTACAATCATTTCAAAGGTTTTTTTGTCATTGAAGGTAACGTCAATCACAGGAGTTCCACCAAAGCGGCGTTTGATTGAGACTCGAAAAACTCTGTCGTCTGAAGGTGCGGCTATATTGCCACAAAGCCTTTCTAATCTAACGGTTTTACCGGAAGAAGTTACCATGTAACATGCTCCTGGATCGTCAGCTATTGCCTGATGAGAGAATGCTAAAAATATTAGTGTCGGGATTAGTGTGTAGGCGTAGCCGGTCGTAGACATCGCAGCTAGGTTAACCGTCTTAATCCAACGCCTACAAGCATTCTTCATATTATATTTATCTCCAATTTTGCTGATATTCTTTAATAGATAAATTTATTATAATAGCTATAAAAATTAGGTACTACAACCACATATATTTCATAAAAAACGTAATTTTTATGAACTTACCTTTTACAAATTTCAAATATATTGCATTGTTTTAGTTATTGTTTTGTCTAATATATTATGTCTAGTATATCCACACAACTTTTTTACTCGAAAGCTAGTTAATGAAGTTTTTTATTTATGTGTCTCCATCAGATAAAATGGCATTTTACTCAATACATCTTACCTATAATTACTGATTGATAAATTAAAGATTAGATAAAGACATGATAAAACTACTTAGAGCAGATTCAATCTGGCATCATAAGAAGTTAGATAAGATACATTTTTGAGCTTATTCAAAGGTTGTAGCTGTATGTACAGCAGTTGCGATCGCATTTTTAACGGCAATCTCTCTCTGTTCTAAGATGATATTTTCACTCACAGTCCGCCCAGCGACTACACCGCAAATAGCAGCAGCCGCAAAATTATATACACCTGCCATTTTAAAAAGCGTGCCGCATTCCATCTCATAATTCAAGATATTCAAGCGCCGATATTCTTCTGTAATACCATGCAGCGATCGCATTAAATTTGGATTCGCTGAATCTGTGCGTTCTTGTCCTTCGTAAAAAGTATCAACTGATGCTGTGATTCCTATGTAATGTTCAACCTTTAATTCTCGCGCGGCTTTAACTAAAGCAACTGTCAAAAACGGATCTGCTGCGGCTGGATATTCCACAGGGGCAATGTCATAAGCTGCACCTTGGCGACATAATGCTGCACTGCTAATAACAACGCTACCAACTGGTATATAAGGTTGAATTGAGCCGCAAGTTCCAATGCGAATAATTTGCCGGATTCCTACTTGGATTAACTCATTCACCACAATACTCAATGAAGGCGCACCCATACCACTAGTAGCTGATAAGATGCTGCGACCATTTGGTAAGTATCCCACATAGCTATTGAGTCCGCGATTTTCTGACAACACGCGGACATCTTGGAAATAAGTTTGGGCAATTAGACGCGATCGCTCCGGGTCGCCAGATAATAAAGCAATGCTGGGAGGCGATGAACCTAAATCATCTTGTCCAAAGCCAATGTGATAAAAGCGTTTATTTGGCATAAAATTTTAGATTTTGGATTATCTTATTTACGAACCGTCTTTACCTCTCCAGATAAGATGCCATTGGTCATATAAATAAAACGGTGGAATAATCTTTTGGCGAATTTCTGCCATTTCTTCGGAGCGGTTAATACTTTGCATCAGATAACCACTTTCAAAGAGAAGTTCATGAACTTCCTCATATTTATAAGCAGATTGAAAGCCAAGATGAACATATAGGTTCTTAATAAAATTATTGGCTACTAATAAACTGCCTGTAAATTCAACAAGATAATTTAGTTCACCATAAATAGCGCTAGGATGAGCCACAGGCGTATCTCGACGAGAAGGTAAGACACCCAGAAAATCTTTTGCTTTCCCTTGTTTTGCAAGTTTCTCTTTTAGGCTGAGAGAGATAATTAATTCTTTTAAGTAAAGTGTCTCTTCTATTACCTTATAAGTACAACAATAGCCTCGCCAACAAGCTGTTGTACCCCATTGAGGAGAAAAACCGTGTTGCGTTGGATCAAATAATCCCACACCATCCACACCTGCAATGGAGAATATTTGACTTTTATAAATTAATTGATCGCTAATTTGACCAGTCATCTTTTGTTTTTATACCATAATTTACGCAACTGCAAGCTTGAGGCGATCGCAATCATATAGGACTAGTATTTGATTTCTGAAAAAATCTAAGTATGTGTAGGGTGTGTTACGGCTTCCGTAACGCACCAAAACATAAAGGGTGGTGCGTTAAGCCTACGGCATAACACACCCTACGTGTATTTCAAAAATCAAATATGAGTCCTATATCATCTGCGATTAAACACAAATCACCTGCGATCGCATTGTGCCAGTTGCGTAAGTCCTGATAAAATTGCTTACCAAACATCAATTCTGAAGACTGGCAATATTCAAAGCTGTGATGTTGAATAGCCCGTTATAGACATCGCTTCTTTAACTGCCAAGGTATTATGTAGTCGAATACCGTGCAGTATACAGCTTGAGGTTTTGCATGAAAGTAGCAGTCTTCAGTACAAAAGCCTACGATCGGAAGTTTTTGTCAGTTGCAAATTCTCCCCCACAACACGAATTAGTATTTTTTGAACCCCGTTTAAATCGGGATACTGCTATCCTCGCCGCCGAATTTCCGGCGGTTTGCGTATTTGTACACGATCGGGTTGATGCCCCAACTTTAGAGCTTCTCGCCTCACAGGGAACTCGGTTGGTTGTCCTTCGCTGTGCAGGGTTTAACAATGTAGATTTACAAGCCGCAGCAGATTTAGGAATTACCGTTGTGCGTGTTCCCGCCTATTCACCCTATGGAGTAGCAGAACATGCTGTAGGATTGATTTTAAGTCTGAATCGCAAAATTCATCGGGCTTATAACCGTGTCCGAGAAGGCAATTTTTCCCTAGATGGACTGTTGGGATTTAATTTGCATGAGCGCACAGTGGGGATTGTTGGCACCGGCAAAATCGGTCTGATTTTAGGACAGATTATGAAGGGGTTTGGCTGTAAATTACTCGCTTATGACGTTTATCGCAATCCCGAATTGGAGGCGCTAGGTGGAAAGTATGTAGAACTACCTGAGCTATTTGCCAACTGCGATATTATCTCTCTACATTGCCCCCTGATTCCTGAAACGCATCACTTGATTAACGCTGAGGCTATAGAACAGATTAAGCCAGGCGTGATGTTAATTAATACTAGCCGAGGTGCGCTGATTGACACCCAAGCAGTGATTGAGGGATTGAAGTCTGGTAAGATTGGCTATCTCGGTGTGGATGTCTACGAACAAGAATCGGAGTTGTTCTTTGAGGATTTATCTGGCGAAATTATTCAAGATGATATTTTCCAACGTCTGACAACGTTCCCCAATGTACTCATTACTGGACATCAAGCTTTTTTTACAGCAGAAGCACTCCACAATATCGCAGAAACAACTTTTGCTAATATTGCTGATATTGAAAATGGTCGTCCTTGTACCAATGAAATTCGCGCTCAACAGCCAGCTTAGGTAAGGTTTGGCGATCGCTTCATCTGTATTTTCATTCTGAACGATAGGCAAGGCGAAGACTTTGGACTAAAATCACCAGAGATGCGATCGCCATCAACCCGCCCCAAAACCAGTAAGGTAAAAGCAAATATCGCTGCATTTGCGCTGTATCAGAGAGTCCCAGGGGGCCGGCAGAACTACTAAATAGATAATCGAGTTGATGGAACGTACTTACACAAGCTTGTACGCCCAGGAATTGAATGGCAAATCCTTGCGCCCAGCGAGGTGCTTTCAGGGCGATACCCAAGATTATTAAACCCAACAAGGGAATGGCTACCAATCCAAACCAGGAACGTACCCAAATTAATGTGGATAATAGCAAAAAACTCCCTAATATTTTTAAACAGAGGGTTGCTGCTGTAAAACTGCGGGAAGCTAGAATCAAAGCCGCACCAGCAAGAGGCGGCCCCATTGGGCCTGCTGCTGCCACCATTGCCGGGCCAATTGGCCCCAATAACGACCGGATGCTATAAGTTGCAACACCAGAACCATTGCTAAAAATCTGTAATTTCTGAAACTGCCCTCCTAATAAGAGTGCCATTAAGCCGTGACCCATTTCATGAAACCAGGTTGCCAGAATTGTAAATGGGTATAAGATATAATCACCTGCTGGTACTTGCCACAGTAAAGCTGTTGCGATCGCTGCTGCAATTAGCCAGGTTAGCCCCATGCGTTCGACAACTGGCGGGGCTTCTTTGGTAAGCAAGGGTTCTAAATTTTTACTTGGTTCCCTCATAAGTCACTCTATTTTGGATTTTAGATTTTAGATTTTAGATTTTCTGGAAAATTCAAAATCTAAAATGGACAGTGTATTTTCTCTATCCTAGTGTACTTAAACTGATAAGCATTTAAATTACATATAGTCAATAGCTAAAATAGTTACTGTGCTTGCATTTATTTTTTAATCAAAACCAACATCAGTAAGCAAGATGAGAAATTGCTAGGCGGTAAACATATCCAAGATAAACTCTTGAATAAAATCGTGAACCTGTTGTTCCAGGAATTGTGTAAAATATTCTCTTGACCAGATTTTAAAACCCTTCATCCAAATGAAGGGTTTTAAAATGCCCGAAAACTTTCAGTTACCCTGAAGACGATTGGGTTATATCTCTTGCCAAAGTACTAAGCACATCTGAAATATCGCTTCATTTTCTTTTTTTCCCTAGTTTTGGGGTAAAACGGAGGGTGGGAGTGATAAACATTAACGCGGCAAAAACTTGCAAAAGTATGCACGGATAGCTAAAACGTGCCTGGACGCAGAGGGTTAAATGCGCCGTCGCCCCCCTGTGAAGCGTCAAGAAATAGCTGATTAAATCAAATTTTAAGCGATTTAATCATATATTTTGTAGCAGATACTTGTGGAAAAGCAAATGCTAGGTGTAAATGTTGTTATGAAAGTTGGCGATCGCGTCCGCGTTAAAGATTCGGTAGTGGTGTATCATCATCCTGAACACCGGAATCAGGCTTTTGACATCAAAGGCACAGAAGGCGATGTAGTAAATATTGCCACCCAATGGCGAGACAGACCTGTAAGCGCTAATTTGCCGATTGTAGTCCAGTTTAGTAAAAAGTTTAAAGCCCATTTACGTGAAAATGAGTTAGAGGTCATCTAGATCGCTTATCGCCGGCGAAACCACTGAAAAATATTCAGTTCGCCGCGCATTCTTTTAAGCTCTTGGCGATGCTGTTCTGCTGTTGTGTAATACCATTCACAATAACGTTGAAACTCTGACCGTGACCGAACTTCATGGTAGAATTGGTGAGTTGTTTGGTAAGCTGCAAAAGCTTCCTCAACTTGGGGTTGAGGGGATGGCATAATATAAGGTAAATTTTTAGACATAAAGTTAATTGAGTTAGAAGTTGGGAGTTGGAAGTTAGAGGATGTTTTAAAATTTGCTAGTGATGGATCAAATACTTTTAGTTCCTCCTAAATCCCCCTTAAAAAGGGTGACTTTGATTCCGATTACCCCCTTGTTAAGTTATCCATTATAAACTTTCAAACATCTTATTCAGACGCTCGCGGACTCGTTATAAGCTAATCTATGCCGTAGGCTTTACGCTGTGCTATCCGCCAGTGGTACTGAATTCTGACTCCTGACTCCTGAATTCTGTTTCGATAAATAATAAATATTGTTTGATTGCAATGTTGAAGCATTTTGTCAAGGCTAAAAACTAACGAAAATTTTAGCCTTGACAAAATGCTCTTTCTCGATAATTCGTAATTATGGGTATCTTTTGCTACCAGCACCCACTACACCAATTTTGTGGCGATAGGAAAGTTCGGCACCAAACCAGCCGGAAGCGCTGGTTAGTGTACCAACAACGAGCGAGATTAACAGTCCCCAAGGTACTATTCGGGATTCAGCGTCGCCCCAACGGAGAAGGAAGTTGATGAGTGATAAAACAAGGATAGAAACGTTAAGGATCAAATGCACCCAACCGGCGGTACGCTTGCGGACTCGTTCAATTTTCACAAAATCGCTCAGGCCGATGGCAGATGCGAGTAAACCTCCAGCTAATCCGAGGCCGATTAACCATAGCGAAGCCCTAGCCCAAAAGAAATCACCAGTTAACCAGTAGCCGATGTCACTTCCCAAAGCGGCAGCTAAAAAGGCGATGGGGAAGATTACACTCAGGGGATGTAGTGGATGTCCTGCGATCGCAACTGTGCTAGGTACACCTGTATCCAGATACTCACTGTCGTTACTTTCAATGACTGGTGGAATATTTGGAAAAGGTGTTGAACTTGTTTGCGTTGTTTCTGTACTTTCCATAAATTGACTCGTATAAATAGCTAAATAGCGTATCCTTGAATCAATTTAATAAACTAACATCAAAATCTTATCTATCTGATGATGGAATATAGATTTAAATATTGTGTGTCTAAAAGTATAACTACATGATTTATTTTAAATAAAATACGGAGGCAAAATTTTATAATAATTTTGTTAAAAGCAAATTAAAACCAGGCACAACATCTTCACCGCTTAATATTGCCGTAGCTGGATATTGAGTAATCGAACCATCCCGACGATAAACAAAAGCTTGCTGATTTTTACTATCAATTAACCATCCTAATTGAACACCATTACTAATGTATTCTTCCATCTTGGCTTTGAGTTTTGCCAAACTGTCATTTTTAGAACGAATTTCAATTACAAAATCCGGTGCTAAGTTAATAAATTTATCTTCTTGTCGATCCCAACTTCTGGTAAACGTCCTTTAGCGACAAAAGCAGCACCAGGCGATCTAACAGCCGTATTTGCTAATCTAAAACCTGTACTGGAACTAAAAACTTCACCTAAATCCTGACTTTCTACCCAATTTAACAAATAGGCTCCTGCTTTGATTTCTCGATTACCAGAAATTCCACCAGTAGGGGGCATAGTTTCTAAGGTTCCATTCGCATTGCGTTCAAATCGCAGTTCTGAGTTTTGCGAACTCATCAGCATTAGTTATTCATCAGTTACAGTATACAAAGACTGGACGGTTATTTTTTCGCTGGTCATGATAATGTCATAGCAAGCTTGATAGATATTTCAATTTTAGACTGAGATTCTCTTCTCCTGCTTTGCGTTCTCTGTGTCTGAAGCGGTTTATTATAAAAGGATTCATAGGAGCTAGACAAATAGCTTTTTTCCAGGGACGATATAGTGATATGTCTCACAAACAAAATTTGGCTTTTATGTTCTCTCTCTAGATAAAAAACCTTTCTCTCGGCAGATAGGTGTACTGACATTATCATGACTGCTATGTTACTAATATGACGATAGTAAGACAAAACGCCTTAAATACAACCGTAAATCCTTCAGTAAACATTCCAGAAACATTAGCAGAAAAGCGCATTGAAGCAGAGCGGATGCGCGACGTTCTACTTTTGCTGCAAAATCTGATTAACAGTGAAGAAGCCACTGTAAAACTAATTCTGGATTGTCTCTATGATGTTGGTTCAGTCAATATAATCAACCAAAAGCTTCGCGTGAAGCCTCTAAACAGGGTGATGAAATTAATTGCCAGAATGTCTAAACCAGTTTTTAAAACTTTGGCTTTAAATTGGTTTAAGAAAAATTGTCCTCAACTAATTACTAATTGGCTACATACGCAGGTAGCTTTTGAAAGGATTCAAAATGTGCCTCAAGAAATTGCTGTTGAAGTTGCAGAACTTCAGCCATATCCTATACCACCGACAGAAAATCCTTACCAAGAGATTAACAATCTGCGTTCCCAGGTTAGATTGCTAGCTTGGATTTCAATAATAGCGATCGCTGTTTTAGCAGTGACAGCAATTAAGTTAAACTTAAACCCATAAGTAGCACCGTTATCAAATTTAATAGATCCAGCAAGCTACTTTAGGCGTAAGATGCATTTGGCTTCTAAGAACTTAGTATCCTAGAATATAAATAATTTTTGCTAGATGAAACGTTTTGGAAAACAGTTGTTTGATTAACTCCAAGCAGCTTAACCCATGTATTACCAGTATATTTAAATAGCTGGTTCAGCATATATGCTAATTCGTACTATGACTTTACCCAAACCAACCTTGGAGGATATTGAAATACATCTCCTTTTGGAAGGGGTGTATCAATACTACGGTTATGACTTCCGCGATTATGCTCTTTCCTCACTCAAGCGCCGCATTCAGAGCTTCATGCAATTAGAGGGATTAGCTAATATTTCTGCCTTGCAAGAGCGTTTACTGCACAACCGTGCTTATTTGGAACGATTTTTGCTTGCTCTGACGGTGAATGTAACATCAATGTTTCGCGATCCTAGTTTTTATAACACCTTCAGAAATCAAGTTGTTCCCTTCTTGCAAACCTATCCGTTTATTCGCATCTGGCACGCTGGATGTTCTACGGGAGAAGAAGTCTACTCATTAGCAATTCTACTACAAGAAGAAGGACTTTATCACCGTTGCCGAATATATGCAACTGATACTAACGAGAAGGTATTACAAAGTGCTAGAACTGGCATTTTTTCCATAAAACTGATGCAGGAATATACTCAGCTTTACCTGAAAGCAGGCGGCAAAAAGTCATTTTCAGAATATTATACAGCAGCTTATGATAATGCTATTTTTAGAGCATCATTACGAGAAAACGTTGTGTTTGCCCAGCATAATTTAGCAACTGACAGTTCTTTTAATGAGTTTAATGTCATTCTTTGCCGTAACGTCCTGATATATTTCAATCAGGTACTTCAAAAGCGGGTACACGAACTGTTTTATAATAGCCTTTGTACCTTTGGTATTTTGGGTTTAGGAAAACAAGAATCCATCAGGTTCACCTCTTATGAACAGCACTATGAAGAGATAGTCAAAGGAGAGAAACTATATAAAAAAATAGCTGGGGCTTAAAAATTTTGGATTTTAGATTTTAGATTTAATCTAAGTATTTTTGGGATAACAAAGTTGCAATTCTGTCAAAAGACAGTCTGTCAAACATTTTTAATTGTGTTGAGAAGATACACTTAGCGATCGCTTAAGGTAAATTACACATTGAAGTCTTAAAGGAGATTGTCGATGCAACTTCTCGAATGTCCTCCTGTTGCAGTCATTGCTGGAGAAAATGCGGTTCACGTTTCTCAACTACCTTCTACATGGCAAGACATTGCTAGAGGAACCACGAGTGTCGGACTTTCCCATCCCCAAAGCTATGTTGAGATGGCACAGTTGTTCCTATACAAATTACAGCATGGTGACGTTGACTTATTTAGCGATCGCCCCCAACTAGCTCACTTGATACCCTCATTCTCTCAGCTATTTGCCCAACTAGCATGGGAAACCCTAGAGTTTTTTGGGCAAGACTTTCTCAAAGACAGCTATCCAAACTTTGAAAAAGTTCTTCGCGATTTGGAGTCAAAGGGAATCGAGTTCGCTGATGAAGTAAAAGTGGCTCGCATTGGTATAGATTTATTCAACGAATTTGGCTATGAATTACCTGCCAGCTTTTATCATGTGCATCTAGCACCAATTTACCGCGATCGTGTTTTTGAAGAACGTGCTTTAAGATTTGATCCCCGCGATATCGAACACAAGCGTTCTTGGGATGCCATACTCCATGCAGGTAAGGTGTTTGCGATTCAGATGAAGGTGCAAAGTATTGCTTCCAAATACGGTTTTACTTATCAACACGGCTGTGGTTGTAACTCTCATCTATCTTCCATTGATATATCCCGTGGGGCCTTTGAATATGAATTGAGTCTCGAAAAACGTCAGCGATGGATTCGCAGTTTTATTTGGACTGCTTGGTATGAGTATGCCTTTTTTGCGATCGTCCCAAATACGAGTTATTTAGTCTAATACCAATTTGAAAAAAGAATACGACAAATAAACCATTTGTAGAGACGCGATTCATCGCGTCTTTACCGAAGGATGTGTTGCTAAAGAGAAATAAGTAGAGGGAGTAATTACTCCCTCATTCTCATTTACTGCCAAACGTAGATGAGGATAAACAAAATAATCCAGATAACATCGACGAAGTGCCAAAACAGCGAAGTTGCATTCACGCCAAAGTGTCCCGTATCGTAGTTTCCAGGGATGAAAGAACGTACCAAAATAATTGACTGTAACAGAATGCCGGTGAAAACGTGCAAACCGTGGAAACCTGTTAGCAGGTAAAATGTCCCGCCAAATACCCCTGTGGTGAAGCCAAAATCGAGGCCGTTCCATTCAATCGCCTGTCCAACCAAAAAGTAAGTACCCATCGCCATTGTTGTCAAGAGAAACAGGCGAAATTTTACTAAGTCATGGCGTTGTAGGGCTTTTTCTGCTAAGTAAATAACAAAGCTACTGGCGACAAGAATTACTGTATTGATTGTCGGATCTTTTACTTCTAGCCCAGAAACACCAGCCGGTAGCCAGTTAGGGGTTGTTGTTTTGTAGACTGCATATCCGGCGAAAAAACTCAAGAAAATGACGCTTTCAGACAAGAGGAAGACAATGAAGCCAAACATTTTGTTGCCTTCTTCGTCGTGGGTATGTTCTGCACCTTTGTGATGCAATTCATCTGAATTGATATAACTGTCCATTGGTCAAGTTTTGCTTTTAGCTTGAGGGTTGAATTTAGAACGCAAAGAAAACGTAGCTAGTTGTGCTAAGGTGTACACACAAATCTTTTGACTTTACCTTTATTGCATTGACCTGCAAGTTTGTTGCATTGACCTGCAAGTTTGTTGCATCGACCTGCAAGTTTGTTGTATCGACTTGCAAGTTTGTTGCATCGACCTGCAAGTTTGTTGCATCGACTTGCAAGTTTGTTGCATCGACTTGCAAGTTTGTTGCATCAACCTGCAAAAATTAACTTACCCTAAGTTACGGAGTAACCTAAAAGATTTGTGTGTATACGGTAGAATAGCTTGGGTTATTCTGAGAGGTTAGCCGTCAAGGGTTCCGATTTACCGTAGCCGTAGGGTTCAGAGATGATGATGGGAATCTCTTCAAAGTTTTCTACTGGGGGGGGTGAAGAAACTAACCACTCCAATCCAATTGCCCGCCAAGGATTATTGGGTGCTTTCTCGCCTTGCATCCAAGAAATCACCATGTTGAAGATGAAGGGCAAGGTGGACATTCCTAAGAGAAATCCGCCCAAGCTAGCAATGATATTCCAGAATTGATACTCTGGGGCGTAGGAAGCAACTCGGCGTAACATCCCTTGCAATCCCAAAGGATGCATAGGCAAAAAGTTGAGGTTAGTGCCAATGAATGCTAACCAAAAGTGGATTTTACCCCAGCTTTCAGAGTACATCCGACCAGTCATTTTGGGGAACCAATGATAAATGGCAGCATACAAGCCCATCGTCACAGTGCCGTAGAGGACGTAGTGGAAGTGTCCGACTACAAAGTAGGTATTGTTAACGTGGACATCAACCGGCACGGAAGAAAGCATAATGCCTGTGATGCCGGCGAAGACAAACATGATTAATGCACCCAAGGCAAACAGCATGGGGGTATTTAGCCGCAGTTTACCGCCCCAAATAGTTGCTACCCAAGCAAATACTTTAATTCCTGTGGGGACAGATACAAACATCGTCGTCAACATGAAAATCAACCGCAGCCAGCCTGGTGTACCACTGACGTACATGTGGTGTACCCAAACGATACCGCTAACTACTGCAATCAAAATGGATGAAATGGCAACTACTTTGTAACCAAATAAGGGTTTACGTGAATAAACTGGAAATATTTCCGAGAAAATGCCGAAGATGGGCAAAATAATCACGTAAACAGCGGGGTGGGAGTAAAACCAGAAGTAATGTTCAAACATTACTGGATTCCCACCCTTGGCGGGGTCGAAAAATGCAGTACCAACTGTGAGGTCGAGTAGCAGCATTACTGCGCCAGCTGTTAATGCAGGTAGTCCGAATAGTTGGATAATTTGGGCGCTAAATACTGCCCAGACAAACAACGGCATTTTGAAGAAACCCATGCCTGGGGCCCGCATCTTCACGATTGTGGTGACAAAGTTAACTGCCCCCATAATTGAGGATACGCCGGATATTGCCACGGCTAGCAACCAGAGGACTTGACCATTAATCAAGTTACCTGTGGGATTTTGGAGACTGACTGGCGGGTAAGACCACCAACCTGCTTGGGCTGGGCCGCCAGGGACAAAGAAGCTACCCATCATGATAATTCCGACTACTGGCACCATCCAAAAGGCGACGGCGTTGAGGCGGGGAAATGCCATATCTCGCGCCCCAATCATCAGGGGTACTAAATAGTTAGCAAAACCAACCAGTGAGGGAAATGTCCACAAGAACAGCATTATAGTGCCGTGCATGGTGAACATACCGTTATAGACGGTGCGATCGACTAAATCTGATTCGGGTGTCATCAGTTCTCCCCGCATCACCATCGCAAAGATGCCGCCGACGAGGAAGAAGAAGAAGGAGGTAACGAGATACTGGATACCAATTACCTTGTGATCGGTACTAAAGCTGAAGTATTCTTTCCAGTTACCTGGAGATTCGTGGTTAGGCTTCTCATTAGGGAGAAGCATACCTTCAATAGGAACATTAGTCATGGTTACTTTCCTTTCAACCAGGTGAATTGACTAGAGGAGGTGCAGCAGGTGGAACTGTAACCCAACCAGTTTGAACTGATTGATTGGATGTTTGGGCATACTCAGCAGCTGCCTGATTTTTTGCTGGAGATGGCTTTTGGGTTGCAATTTTGGCTAACCACTGCTGATAATCTTCAGGAGATTCGACGATGACATTCGCCTGCATCGTCGCAAAGTATGTACCGCTATATTGGGAATCGGTCAAGCTGTATTTGCCGGGGCGGATGGGAGTAAATTCAAAGTCGATGGCGTGGTTGGGAATAATATCCTGCTTGAGGCGAAATGCAGGTATATAGAAGCCGTGGAGAACGTCTTGCGATTTTAATGCTAAACGTATCCGGCGATCGCTAGGTAAATGCAATTCGGTACTCGTAACATCTCTTTCGGGGTAATGAAAAACCCACGCCCACTGTTTAGCTAGTACGTCGATTTTCTCGACGGGTTCTGCTAAGGCTGGGGCATCTTTTGGTTCTGCATAAGCTGATTGCATTCCCAATGGATTATGCAGGTGAACTAATTCTGATGGGCCTTGAATCCCCATTTGTTCGTAAACTTGATAGCTGTAATTTGCAATCCACAACACTAAAAGAATAGGAATTGCTGTCCAAACAACTTCTAGGGCGATATTACCTTCAATGGGAGGGCCATCAGTGAAGTCATCTTTGACCGCCCGATGGAAGATCACAGAATACATTAGAGTACTTGTTACTCCCAAGAAGATGAAGGCACCGAGGGTTACTAAGAAGCTAATCAAATCATCAATTAGTACGGATTCGGCTGCCGCTTGGGGGGGAAGCCAAGAGTAAGCTTGCTGACCGATCCAGAGACTGGTAATAGTCACTGCGATCGCGCCTGTAAGCAGCGTCAAAATATTTAAAATCTTCTGGATTTTCATCATTGGTCATTGGTCATTGGTCATTAATCAAAGGACAATTGAATTATTTGAGTGTCGTGTTGAGGTCTTGGTGCGATCGCAGCAAATTATCTGCTGTATTGTGTACGCCAAATTCGGCGGCTAGTTGCGCTCCTAGTGTGCCGTGGATGTACAGAATGAACATGATTGCTATGCCTGCGAACAGATACAACCACTGCACTTCTCTATCTGACTGTTTATATTCTTGTCTGCCCCAAACGGAGCGCTGCCAACCTCTCCAGATGGTCATACCAACAATCAACGCTAATAAGAACACACCACCCACACCATGCCAAATCATGGTTTGCATCGCCTGCAATCCCCAGGCACTTTTCATATCGGCTGGTGGTGTTGCCAACAGCATTTCATAAAAGCCTGCCGCCACTGTGAAAAATGTGATGATGCTGGCAGCTAACATGTTGTACCAGCCAACATCAAATAAATTCTGACGTTCCACGGTAATTGCCAAAAATTTGAAGATCCATTTTTGGAAGGGGAACAGAACACCAACGATATCAAAGGTCATCCCAATAATGAACAAACCTATTGTCAGATGGACTAAGTTGGGATGAATGGGAATAGTGTAAGGTAATCCGTTTGCGCCTAAAGAGCCGGTCAATTGGTCAATTAATTCTGAGTTCATCGCAACAGACCATCCTTTACTGCTTCCACAACTGGTACGGTATGCAATCCATACACCCAAACAAGCTCATCTCCGAGATATACTTGCAAGCCAACTATTAGGGTTAAAAATAGTCCGGCTCCCAAATAATAAATTGGTACTTTTTGCGGGTTCCGGGCACGAATTACATAGCGCCAAGCTGTAAGCGCCGTGATGATTCCCGAAAGCGACCAACCAATAAGTGTATGCAAATTCAGCACCGATTTAGCGAGGCTGTAAGGTTGTGCTAAACCTGCTTCAAACTGACCAAAAGCGATCGCAACGAAGATGGCGACGGTGGCAACCAACATATTCCACCAACTCACCTCAAAAAGACTGGATTTACCAGTAAAATAGCCAACTACATCACAGAAAAACGAAAACAAGACCATCGCAATTACGAAGTGGACAACAATGGGATGAACCGTATCTGGATAGGGCAAATTATGGTCGTTCAATGATGTAAAATACTCAAGCATTGTATTCTCCTGGACATATCTACCGCACCGTGGTCAATCAATTTTGGATTTTAGATTTATTCCGCCTCTGACGAGATATAAACCAGAAGACCCTAATCTCAAATCGCTAGTAAAACTTCCATGATTGATGGATACTTACTAATCTCATCACAAGTATCCATCCATAATTGACCGGAATATGTTCAATAAGTGCGCGGTGCAATACGCTTAATCATGTCTTAGCTTTTTGCAGCTAAATCTCGTGAGCTTACCTACAGGGAATCATTGTGATTGTGATTAATTTCCTCATGCCAATAGTCTGTAACAGCAATTCTTGGTGGAGCTAAAAAAATTGCTGTTGTTTATTGATTTGCTTAACCTATCTTTTAGCTTAAGTAAATTTTTGTGAATTGTCAAAGCAATAATAATTAAAGTTTTAAAAGTTAGTTATTTAACTGAAAAGTATTTCTATAATGTAGCGATTCTGGCATTTAATTAAGATTAAAAAGCCCCTAAATATAATATTTATCTGTCAACTATTTCACAATGATAAAATCTTTAATTGTAATGCTTATGACAAAAATATATAATTTTGGATAGTTTGTATAAATGCAAATCAAGGTCTAGCCTTGGCGAAGGTCATTTATGGCGATACAGATAAAACCCACCGACTTCGGTTTCAAATTCCTTGAGTTTGCGTGCAAAATAAACTGCGAACTCTAAGCGCCAGGTATATTTGCAAAGGTGAGATGCTTCCTGTGAGGACTAAACAAGTGTCGTTTAAAATTGTGGTGATTGGTACTTCTTTAGGTGGATTATCAGCATTAAAAATTATTCTGGGGAAGTTACCAGCAGATTTCTTAGTACCGATCGCGATCGTGCAACACCGTCACAAGGAATCTAACAACACACTCCAGGAGTTATTGCAAGAATTCACTTCATTACCGATTCGAGAAGTGGAAGACAAAGAAGAAATCCTACCAGGACATATCTATCTAGCTCCAGCAGATTATCACTTACTGGTTGAGCCAGGTCACTTTGCTCTTTCGACTGATGAGCCAGTTTGCTATGCCAGACCATCTATTGATGTGCTGTTTGAGTCAGCAGGCGATGTCTACACCGAGCAAGTTATTGGTGTAATATTGACAGGGGCAAATCAAGATGGTATGCAAGGTCTTAAGAAAATAAAAGCGCGGGGAGGACTAGCTATCGTCCAAGAACCTACTACAGCTGAGAGCGATATTATGCCAGAAGCAGCAATTTCTGCTGTTACAGTAGACTGGATTTTGACACTCTCAAACATTGCTTCCCAAATGGTCAAGCTTTGTCACTCATTACGGAAATAAGCCCATGCAGATGGAACCCAAAGTAAACATCCTCCTAGTGGATGATAAACTAGAAAATTTGCTAGCACTAGAAGCAATCCTGGAAAAACTAGGAGAGAATTTGGTGAGAGCGACTTCTGGGGAAGAAGCTTTGAGGTGTCTGCTGCATCAAGACTTTGCAGTAATTTTGCTAGATGTGCAAATGCCAGGGATGGATGGCTTTGAAACTGCTACCTTAATTCGGAATCGGGGGCGATCGCGTCACACTCCTATTATCTTTCTCACCGCCTTTAGCACTAGCGACCAAATGCTGTTTAAAGGCTATGCCTTGGGTGCAGTTGATTATTTACTCAAACCATTAGACCCCAATATTTTGACTTCCAAAGTCACAGTATTCGTAGAACTATTTAAGAAAACAGAAGCCGTCAAGCAACAAACTGCACAATTAGTAGCTGTGAATGGGTCACTCAGGCAAAGTGAAGAACGATTGCGATCGCTGAGTACCTGTTCGCCCGTCGGCATTTTTGAAATTGATACTGAAGGAGGATGTAGATATACAAATCCTCGCTACCAAGCAATTTGTGGTTTGAAAGCAGCAGAGAGTTTAGAAAAAAGCTGGCTAGAATCTGTTCATCCAGAAGATAGAGAACAAGCAGTTGCCAGTTGGTCTAGCTACATTTATTATGGCCGTGACTACTCTGAAGAGTTTCGCTTTCAAACTGCTCAAGGCATCGTCCGTTGGGTTCAGGTTCGCTCATCACCGATGCTTTCCGGTCAAGGGGAATTGTTGGGATATGTCGGCACTCTCGAAGATATTACTGAACGGAAGCAAGCAGAAGAAGTCCGCGCTCAAGTAATTCGAGAACAAACCGCACGACAAGAAGCAGAAGCCGCAAATCGAATGAAAGATGAGTTTCTTGCCGTTCTCTCCCACGAACTCCGCACACCCCTAACCTCGATGCTGGGCTGGTCAAAAATTCTCCGCTCTAAGAAACTTGACGACAAAGCCACTTCTCGCGCTCTAGAAGCCATTGAACGCAATGCTATATCTCAGATGCAACTAATTGAGGATATCTTAGATGTATCCCGGATTATCCGCGGACAGTTGCGGTTAAATGTATCTGCGGTGAATCTCATCTCGGTTATGGAGGCAGCCTTAGAAGCAGTGCGTCCCCTAGCAGATCCAAAAGAAATTCTATTAAATACTATGTTAGATACTTCGGTAGGGTCAGTTTATGGCGATCCAGCGCGGTTACAGCAAATAGTATGGAATCTACTAACTAATGCCATTAAGTTTACCCCCAAGGGCGGCAGGGTAGAAGTGAATCTGTCAGTAGTCTGGGGTGAAGAACAACAAACAACTAAAAAATACGCCCAAATTAAAGTTATCGATACAGGTATTGGTATAAGTTCCGAGTTTTTACCGAAAGTATTTGAGCGTTTCCGGCAAGCAGACAGCACCACAACGCGATCGCACAATGGATTAGGACTAGGACTAGCGATCGTCCGTCATTTAGTGGAACTGCATAAAGGTACAATATTTGCCCAAAGTCTAGGCACTGGACAAGGGGCAACCTTCACTGTGAAACTGCCACTGCTACAAGACAATCGGGGTAATAGGGGAAATAGAGAAGCCACAGGAGAAATTTCTTCTTCTGTGGCATCGACACCCCTTGCTGGATTAAGGGTTTTAGTTGTAGATGATGAAGCAGATACCCGTAACTTTCTCAGTTTTATGTTTGAGGAGTATGGGGCATTTGCCATTGCAGTAGCATCAGTTGATGAAGCGCTAGCAGTGCTTGAACAAGCAAAAGCAGATATCCTGATTAGCGACATCGGTATGTCAGAGCAAGATGGTTATACGCTGATTCGCAAACTCCGCTCTTTAGAACCAGAAAAAGGTGGATGTATTCCAGCGATCGCTTTAACAGCATACACACGAGAGGAAGACCGCTTAAAAGCTCTTTCAGCAGGGTTTCAGCAGCATTTATCTAAGCCAATAGACCCCACTAAATTAATTGCGATGGTTGCCAATGTATTAAAGCTACCTGTGGAAGTTCCAGTGAGTTGATTTTGAACTGGGGAATGGGGAATGACATAACTAATACCCAATCCCCAATCCCCAATCCCCAATCCCCAATCC